>SKHU01000238.1 GCA_007116755.1 Alphaproteobacteria bacterium | reverse complement strand
TTTCGGCATCATCAAAACGGTAGGCGGAAAAAATATGTCGCAGCCGTTGCATCATACCTTCATCCAGCGCAAAGGGTCCTTTGGTGCGGAAATAATGCATGGTTCCGGCTGTGGCTTCGCCGTTGCGCCCGTAAAGATCAAACAGCACGCGCTCGAAATTGCTGGAAATCTGGATATCCATGCTGGGGCTGATTGTCGGCACGACTTTTCCGGTTTTCATCTGCCCTGTTTCAAGAAAGCGGAACAGAATATCGTTGCTGTTGGTGCCGATCACCAGTTTTTTGACCGGAACGCCCATTGATGCGGCGATATAGCCGGCATAGATATTGCCGAAATTTCCGGTCGGCACGGCGAAAGAGATGCTGTCTGCGCCTGTTTTTGCCGAGAGTTTCAGATAGGCGTGGACGTAATAGGCGATCTGGGCGGCGATCCGCCCCCAATTGATGGAATTGACGGCGGAAAGGTGCATATCCTTGCGAAAATCCGCATCACCGAACAGGGTTTTGACCATATCCTGACAATCATCGAAACTGCCCTCAACGGCAATATTGTGAATATTCGGTGACAGAACGGTTGTCATCTGGCGGCGCTGCACTTCCGATACGCGGTCTTTGGGGTGCAGCATAAAAACATTCATTGTGTCCTTGTCGCGGCAGGCTTCGATGGCCGCCGATCCCGTATCGCCCGATGTCGCGCCGAGGATTGTCAGTTTTTCACTGTGTTTTTTCAGCAGATGATCGAAAAGATTGCCGAGAAATTGCAGCGCCATGTCTTTAAAGGCCAGAGTCGGGCCGTGAAACAGCTCCATCACGTAAAGATTGTCCCGCAACTCCGTCAGAGGCGCGATATCGGGGTGGTCGAAACCGCGATAGGAGGCATCAATCAGACCGTAAAGCGTGTCACTGTCGATACAGCCTTCCGCAAACGGTGCGATGACGCGGTGGGCGATCCCCTGATAGGGTACATGCCGCAGTTCCTGCATTTCCTCCGGCGGAATCAGCGGGCATCCGTCCGGCACATACAGCCCGCCATCGGCGGCCAGCCCGTCCAGTACAACCTCTTCGAAATTGCGGGTAACATCGTCGCGGCGACGTGTGCTGATATAGTCAAGCATTACGCGTCCAGATATCTTTTGCTCAGATGGGTTTTAAAATTATCAAGTTGCAGATAATCGCCTGTGGCGTGGCGGATAACCTCGCGCGGCATCTCCAGACAGCCGCGGGCGTGGATATTGTCACGCAGCCATTCGCGCAACGGCACAAATTCGCCGTTTTCGATCAGCGTGTCGACCTCCGGCAGCGCGCGGCGCATGGCCTGAAAAATCTGCGCGGCATTCATCGCGCCAAGCAGATAGGAGGGGAAATAGCCGAAATCGCCGCCGTACCAATGGACATCCTGCAGACAGCCGCGCCGGTCATCGGGCGGCACGATTCCGAATTTGTCCTTCATGCCGTCATTCCATGCTGCCGGCAGGTCTTTGACGGAGAGATCGCCGTCAATCATCGCCTTTTCCAGCCCGGTGCGCAGCAGAATATGCAGCGGATAGGTCATTTCATCGGCTTCAACGCGGATAAAGCTTTTTTCAACGGTATTGACCTGCCGATAGAGATTTTCCGGTGTGAAAGCGGGGTTTTGTGCGTCGATACCGAAAATTTTGCGCGCCGGAGCGGCCAGAAACTTCCAGAAATTCAGGGATTGGCCGATCTGCCGCTCCCAGACCATCGCCTGCGATTCATGCACGGCCATACTGAGATCGAACACGCCGCCGACGGGCTGGGTATTGTGTTCTTCAGGCAGTTGCATATCGTAAAGCCCGTGTCCGGCCTCGTGCAGGACGGTCAATACGCATTCCAGCGTAAACGGGCCGCCGGTAAAGCGCGTCGTGATGCGCACATCGCCGCCGCGGCCGTTGGAAAACGGGTGTGAAGAGGTATCAAAACGTCCGTGATAGCCCATTTTGTCCAGCAACAGCTGTCCCAGCGCCATTTGCTGTTCGACAGGCGGCGGATCGCCGAGCGGCAGAGATTCCTGCTGCTGCGCGATGGCCGTATTGACGGCATCGGGCAGCCAGTCTTCCAGCGCGGAAAACAGCGGCGCGATATCCTGATAGCGTGCGCCTTTATCATAGGTGTCCAGCATGGCGTCATAAGGTTCCGCCATACCGCATGTTTCGGCGATAGCAGCGGCGCTTTGCCGCGTCAGGTTCAGGAGTTCGGAGAGCAGCGGTGCGACGGCGGCAAAATCGCTGTCAGGCTTTGCCGTTTCCCAGACGGTTTCACAGGCATTGGCCGTTTTGGTCAGCGCTTCAGCCAGATCGTCGGGGACGGCGGTGGAGCGGGTGTAAAGCCGCCGGATTTCCCGCAGGTTTCCGCGTTGCCAGTCGGTCAGCCGGTCTTCTTCGGCTGTTGCGTCGTCCAGCAGCGTGCCCAGCGCCGGATCGGTCAGTTTCCGGTGCCGTATTTTTGTTAATGCGGCCATTTGTGCGCCGCGCGCCTGTGCGCCGGTTTTCGGCATCATCACGGCACGATCCCATGATAAAAGGCCGAGAATGCGCGTCAGATGCGCCAGTTCGGTGAAATGCGTCTCCAGCGCGGCATAGGCGCGAGGTGTATCTGTTGCGGCAGAGGCTTGTTGCAGGGCTGTTTCAGTCATGTTTTCTTTTGATCCTGTTTTTTTGATGTTGTTGCGGCCGGTTGCGGCTCGATATGTGATAAAATATACACGATGACGAGCGCAAAGGCCATGAAGAACCAGAACAGCATATAGGCAAAATGGTCGTTGGGATAATCCAGACGCAACTGTCCCGGCACGGGCGGTGCAGTATCGTCGCCCGGATCTTCTGTCACGGCATACAGCAGATAGGGGCGTGTTTCAAAACCGTTATGCGCGTCTATCGCCTGTTTGTCGATCCAGTACCAGGCGCCTTTTTCGGGTGTATTGGGCGGGGTAAAGCGGTTGGGTTCCTGCGGCAGGGCGATATGCACCGTAAGGCCGACAGAGCCTTCAGGACGCGTGTGCGCATCGCTGGCCTGCGGAACCCACCCGCGGCTGACAAGTACCGGCAGACCCCCGTTATCGGGCTGCAGGGGGGTTAAAACATGAGCGCCCATCGTTTCGTTATATGTACGCGGTTTCAGCAGAATTTCATGGTCGTGCAGATAGTGTCCCGTGAGCGTGACGCGGCGGTATTCCCAGTCTTGTGGGATATCGATTTCAGGCGACAGAGGAACCTCGGGAGCGGCAAGCCCCGCTTCGATCCTGTTGATCAGATCGTTTTTCCAGTGCAGGCGCTGGTATTGCCATGTGCCCAGAAACAGGGCGGCCGTCAGAAGAACCAGTGCGGTTACGGTTGCAAACGGGCGGGGCGTTTTAAAATACAGCTTTGTCATGGCTGCATTATCAGGATTTACCGACCGGGAATAAAGCAAAAAAACGGGGGCACAAAAAAATGTCCGGAGAAACAAGTTTCTCCGGACAAACGGCGGTAATAGAGGGTGTGTATCTATTTTATAGCGCAAAATAAGAAGCATTGCAAGCGGTATTTTAAAACATAATTTTCAAAATGCCTGAAAAACCGATATTTTTGCAAAGCAGCGAAAAATATTCCCCGTTGATAATCATATAACATATTAAAAAAAGACGTGTTTTCGAAACGTCGTGTTGCGCTGCATCAATCTATGTAAAAAAGCACCATCGGTCATTTTTTTTGCATTTTTGCGAAGGCGTTTTGCATTTTTGCAGAAACGAATCATGCGAATCGCATCTATTATTATCATCTTTATTGTTTTTTGTTGATTCTCTGGCAGAATGGAGAAATGGGAAAAACACGTACAAATGAAAAGCGCAGGGCTTTTTTGTGTGGCGCGGCCGGTTTGGTATTGCTGGTATCCGTGTCGCCGCTGTCTCTTGCTTTCTCGCATCACGGGGGGATCGAAAAAATGGAATTGAGCAATGCGGAGTGGAAAGAAAAACTGTCGGCGGAGCAGTACCGCATTCTGCGCCGGGAGGGAACGGAACCAGCGGGCAGCAGTCCGCTGAACGCGGAAAAGCGTGACGGTGTGTATCGTTGTGCGGGGTGCGGGCTGGATATGTTTACTTCGGATATGAAATACGACAGCGGCACGGGCTGGCCGAGTTTTTTCAATGTCATCGACGGGCATGTTGAAACAAAACGGGATTTCAGGCTGATTTATCCGCGCACCGAATATCACTGTGCCCGCTGCGGCGGCCATCAGGGGCATGTTTTCAAGGACGGGCCGCCGCCGACGGGGTTGCGTTACTGCAATAACGGTCTG
>SKHU01000117.1 GCA_007116755.1 Alphaproteobacteria bacterium | reverse complement strand
GATTATAGATCATCACCGGCTTGAACACGTTGAGTTCAAAATGGCCGTTAGACCCCGCCACCGAAACAGTGACATGATTGCCCATCACCTGCGCCGCCACCATTGTCAGCGCCTCGCATTGCGTCGGATTGACCTTGCCCGGCATGATGGAGGAACCGGGCTCGTTTTCCGGCAGCAGCAACTCCCCTATTCCCGAACGCGGGCCGGAGCCGAGCAAACGGATATCATTGGCGATTTTCATCAGCGAGCAGGCCAGCGTGTTCATCGCCCCCGATCCTTCGACCACCGCATCATGCGCGGCCAGCGCCTCGAATTTATTGGGGGCGGTGACAAAACTCAGCCCCGTGATCTCCGATACTTTTTTGGCAAACAGAACGTCAAAACCGGCCTTGCAGTTCAGCCCCGTGCCGACGGCCGTGCCGCCCTGCGCCAGTTCCGAAAGACGCGGCAGCGTATCCTTGACGCGCGCGATGCCATAGGCCACTTGTGCGGCATAGCCCGAAAACTCCTGCCCCAGCGTCACGGGCGTGGCATCCTGCAAATGCGTGCGGCCGATTTTGATGATGCTTTTAAACTCCTGCGCCTTATCCTCCAAAGCGCGGTGCAGATGTGTCAATGCCGGCAGCAACTGGCTGTGGATCTGCTCCACGGCGGCGATATGCATCACGGTCGGAAACGTATCGTTTGAAGACTGGCCGCGATTGCAGTGGTCATTGGGGTGAACGGGAGTCTTGCTGCCGATCTCGCCGCCGAGAATTTCAATCGCGCGGTTGGCGATTACCTCATTGGCTTTCATATTGGTTTGCGTGCCCGATCCCGTCTGCCAGACGACCAGCGGGAAATGGTCGTTGAGCGCGCCGGACATCACCTCATCCGCCGCCTTGACAATCGCCGCGCCGATTTTTTTATCCAGCTCGCCCAACTCCATATTGGCCAGCGCCGCCGCTTTTTTCTGAATGCCGAGCGCACGCACCAGCGGCGCAGGCATGGTTTCACCGCCGATATCAAAATTCTCCCGCGAGCGCTGGGTCTGCGCTCCCCAATATTTATCGGCCGGAACTGCGATCTCTCCCATCGAGTCGCTTTCCATCCGTACTGCTGTGCCGTCATTCCCCGTATTTTTCTGCATTGCCTGACCCATTTCGTTGTTTTCTCCGTTTTTTATTGGCTTGCCTGTTATTCTTGCGCAAAAACTCTTTATTAAGCAAGGGAAATAAGGCATATTTTCACTTTGGCAAAAAACAAAAATCAAAACGGGAACTGCTTATGCTGGACAAGACCTTCGATCCGAAATCGGTTGAGAAAAAACATTACAAACGCTGGGAGGAAAGCGGCGTTTTTGCCGCCGATGTCAGCAGCAACCGTGTTCCCTACACCATTCCGATGCCGCCGCCGAATGTGACGGGCAGTCTGCATATGGGGCATGCGCTGACCATGACGTTGCAGGATATTCTCACCCGCTACCGCCGTATGCGCGGCAATGACACGCTGTGGCAGCCCGGCACGGATCATGCGGGTATCGCCACGCAGATGGTCGTCGAGCGCGAATTGAACAAACAGGGCATCAGCCGCCACGAACTCGGTCGCGAGAAATTCCTTGAAAAAGTCTGGGAGTGGAAAGAGCAGTCGGGCAACACCATCACAACGCAGCTGCGCCGCCTGGGAGCCTCCCCCGACTGGCAACGCGAGCGTTTTACGATGGATGACGGGCTGTCCGAGGCGGTCAAAAAGGTTTTTGTCCAGCTTTACAAGGAAGGTCTGATTTACAAGGACAAGCGCCTTGTCAACTGGGATCCGAAGCTGCATACCGCCCTCTCCGATCTGGAAGTCAGCATGATCGAGACTCAGGGGCATATGTGGAATCTCAAATATCCGCTGACGGACGACCCGTCAAAATTTATCGAGGTCGGCACGACCCGCCCCGAAACCATGCTGGGCGATACCGCCGTCGCCGTTCATCCGGAAGACGAACGCTATAAGGATTTGATCGGCAAAACCGTAACGCTGCCGATTGTCGGGCGGGAGATTCCGATCGTCGCCGATGATTATGCCGATCCCGAACACGGCACGGGCGCGGTCAAGATCACCCCCGCGCACGACTTCAACGATTTTGAACTCGGCAAGCGCCACAATCTTGAGGTCATCAATATTCTGGATGCGGATGCAAAGATCAACGAAAACGCGCCGGAAGAATATCAGGGGCTTGACCGTTTCGAGGCACGCAAGAAAATCGTTGCCGCTTTCGAGGAACTCGGATTGCTCGGCGATGTAGAAGAAATCACCCATACCGTTCCCTATGACGAAAAAAGCAAATCCACGATATTGGAGCCGTGGCTGACCGATCAATGGTATTGCGATGCCGAAACCCTCGCCAAACCCGCCATCAAGGCCGTCGAGGACGGACGTACGGAATTTGTGCCGAAAAACTGGGAGAAAACCTATTTTGAATGGATGCGCAACATTCAGCCCTGGTGCATTTCCCGCCAGCTTTGGTGGGGACACCGCATCCCGGCGTGGTATGGCCCTACCACTGAAAATGGCGCGGTTCAAGCATCTTTCGCAACCAAAGTTTTTGTTTCCGAGACAGAAGAACAGATGTTGGAAGAAGCTCGGCAGTATTACGGCGATGGAGTTAAAATTTTGGTGCAGGAAACTACGCCCGACAATCGCCAGCGTGAACGCACATTCAAAGACATAGACGGAGTGGGAGATAACCCTAAAAGAGTCGTTTTATTTCAAGACACTGATGTACTGGATACATGGTTTTCCTCCGCGCTGTGGCCGTTTTCCACTCTCGGCTGGCCGGAGCAGACGAAAGAGCTGGGGCGCTATTACCCCGCCGATACGCTGATTACCGGTTTTGACATCATCTTTTTCTGGGTCGCGCGCATGATGATGATGGGGCTGCATTTCATGGGCGATGTGCCGTTCCGCAAGGTCTATATTCATGCGCTTGTCCGTGACGAACACGGGCAGAAAATGTCAAAAACCAAGGGCAATATCGTTGACCCGCTGGCTGTGATTGACGAATACGGCGCGGATGCGCTGCGCTTTACGCTGGCCGCGCTGGCCGCGCAGGGGCGCGATATCAAACTGGCGACAAGCCGCGTTGAAGGTTACCGCAATTTCGCCACCAAGCTGTGGAATGTCGCACGGTATTGCGAAATGAATGATTGCAAGCCCGATCCCGCCTTTGTGCCGCAAAACGCAAAACATACAGTCAACCGCTGGATTATCAGCGAAACGGCTCTGCTGGCCGAAAAAACGGCGGCGGCGCTGGAGGCCTACCGCTTCAATGACGCGGCCAATGCGCTGTATCATTTCGCATGGGGCACGTTCTGCGACTGGTATATCGAAATGTCCAAGCCGATGCTGCAGGGCGCAGATGAAACCGAAAAATCCGAAACCCGCACCACTGCTGCATGGGTGTTTGAACAGTTGATCGCCATGCTCAATCCGGTGCAGCCGTTTTTGTCGGAAGAGCTGCACGCGCATCTGCACGGCAAGAAACCCGACGAAACCGACAAAAACGAATGGCTGATTTCCGCCTCATGGCCGGAACTGACGGAAAAAGACGTTGACCGCGCCGCGATTGAGGAAATCGACTGGGTGATTCGCCTGATTACCGCTGTCCGCCGCCTGCGGAGCGATAAGGGGCTACCTCCTGCCACCTTTATCCGCATGTTGCTGCGCGGCACGTCAAAAGAGAATCTGGCACGGCTGCAGGCGCATGAAGATATTATCAAACGGCTGGCGCGACTGGAAAGCATTACGCCGCATGACGGCGACGCGCCTGAAGGCTCTATTCAGGACGTACTGGACGAGGCGACGATCATCCTGCCGCTGGCCGATGTCATCGATATCGATCAGGAACGCGCTCGACTTAAGAAGGAAATTCAAAAAGTCGAAACAGAAATCGAGAAAATAAAGAAAAAACTCTCCAACGAAAACTTTCTGCAAAAAGCGCCGGAAGATGTCGTCGAAGAACAGAAAAACCGTAAAGCCGAAGCGGAAGACGCCCATAATAAGCTGATGCAGGCCTTAAAACAGCTTGGTGAAGCCTGAATTTATAAACACTAACTTTATTGATATTAATATGAACAGGAGAATAATTATGATTAAAAAACTGCTTGGTATGGCCGCTTTGACGGCTTTCGTATTTTCCGCCGCCGCTCCCGCCGATGCGCGGCCGCCACATGCGGAAAAACAGATCAAAGCCTCCGACATCATTTGGGATGACGGCAAGGCGCAACCGGCAACGGATAAAATTCTTGATCGCGTTTTCACCGAAGCCG
>SKHU01000255.1 GCA_007116755.1 Alphaproteobacteria bacterium | reverse complement strand
TATATCCTGTCTGCAGACGGGCAATTTTTCCACCGCCGGCATCAACAGTTTTGGCGATACCGTCCGGTCCGAAACGGTCAATGATGCCTTCATCACCCTTCTTCCAGAATATGCGGCCGAGCCACAGAACCGGACGCACGACAAAAAGATGATATATCTCGTCAAAAAACCATTTGCGGTAAAAAAGACTGTGCAACGGGCGGAATCTTTCGGAAAATTTCTGCGGCAAAGACTTCAAAACGACATAGAACAGAAACGCCAGCAAAATTCCGGAAAGCGCAATCACGATCGGCAACAGCGCCACCCATCCCGGCACGTAGTGCGCGGCGGCAACCGTATCATTCTCCGGCAGGACAAACAGACTGTCCAGCCAGAAGGCCTCGCGCTGATCTCCGACAAAATATTTGGCGTAAAACGCGCCGGCAAAGACCGAGCCCGCTGCCAGCACATAAAGCGGCAGACGCATGATGGACGGGGATTCATGGATATGCGCCATCACTTTTTCATCGGCGCGCGGCTTGCCGTGGAAGGTCATAAAGATCAGACGCCATGAATAAAACGCCGTCAAAAACGCCGCCAGTACGCCACACCAGAAAGCGAACAGCCCTGCCGGAGAATCCGCAGCGAAGGCCGCCTCCAATATCAGATCCTTGGAATAATATCCGGCAAAAAACGGAATACCCGCCAGCGCCAGCGAACCGATCCACATCATCAGATAGGTGACGGGAATTTTTTTCCAGATCCCGCCCATTTTGCGCATATCCTGCTCGTCGGACATGGCATGAATGACCGAGCCGGCGCCGAGGAACAACAGCGCCTTGAAGAACGCATGCGTGAACAGGTGGAAAATCGCCGCGCCATAGGCCGAAACACCGAGAGCAAAGAACATATAGCCCAGCTGGCTCATCGTCGAATAGGCGATGACGCGCTTGATATCAAACTGTGTCAGCGCGATTGTTGCCGCCAGCAGCGCCGTCAGTGCGCCGATTACGGCAACTGCCGCCAGTACCGCCGGAGCGTATTCAAACAGGGGCGACATGCGCGCGACAAGGAAAACCCCCGCCGTGACCATCGTTGCCGCATGAATCAGTGCCGAAACCGGTGTCGGGCCTTCCATCGCATCCGGAAGCCATGTGTGCAGCCCCAATTGCGCCGACTTGCCCATCGCACCGATAAACAACAACCCGCAGGCCAGAGTCAGCGCATGAATTTCCCAGCCCATAAAGGTGAACATGATATGCGCCGCATCTTCTGCGACGGAGAAAATCGCATCGAAATCAAGCGTGCCGAAAATGACAAATACGGTCAAAAGCCCCAGCACCAGACCGAAATCGCCGATACGGTTGACGACAAAAGCCTTGACGGCTGCGGCATTGGCGCTGTGTTTGTGATTCCAGAAACCGATCAGCAGATAGGAGGCAAGCCCCACCCCTTCCCAGCCAAAGAACAGCTGCAACAGGTTATCCGCCGTGACCAGCATCAGCATGGCAAAGGTAAACAGGCTGAGATAAGCCATAAACCGCGCCTTGCATTTGTCGTGATCCATATAACCGACGGAATAGACATGCACGGCAGCGGAAACAACATTGACCACCACCAGCATTACGGCCGAAAGCGTATCCAGACGGATGCCCCATGACACATCCAGCGCTCCCGATTGTATCCATGTAAACATGTGGATATAAAGGCTGTTACCGCCGATGGCCACCTGCCGGAAAATATCGATGGAAATAAAAGCCGCAAAAATCATGAAGGTGCAGGTGATGAACTGTGCGGCACGGTCGCCGATCATCCGTCCGAAAAAACCGGCAATGATCGCGCCAAGCAGAGGCAGTATGACGGCATATCCTTCCATTGCGACCCCCTACCCCTTCATCCTGTTTACGACATCAACAGAGATAATGCCGCGGTTTCTGAAAAACACCATCAAGATGGCCAGACCGATTGCCGCTTCAGCCGCTGCCACCGTCAGTATAAACAGGGCAAAAATCTGCCCCGTCAAATCCTGCAGAAAGGCGGAGAATGTCACCATATTGATTGTCACGGCCAGCAGCATCAACTCGACCGACATCAGAATGACGATGATATTGCGCCGGTTCAGAAAAATCCCGAATACGCCAAGCATAAACAGCATCGCCCCCAGCACCAGATAATGCGTCATGCCGATTTCAAATACACCGATTTCCGTCATGGCTTCCATTGTTATTTGATCCCTGCCCCGCTTTCGACTTTGTGCAATTCGACCGCATCTTCGCGGCGGCGGTCAAGCTGATCCGCAATATCCTGTTTGCGTACGCCCGGACGCGTTCTGAGCGACAGGACAATTGCGCCGATCATCGCCACCAGCAAAATCAGACCGGAAATCTGGAACAGATAGACATTATGCGTATAAATGATCTGCCCCAGCGCATGCGTATTCGCGACTTCGGATGCGTCCGGTGTCGGGAACAGCCGGCGATCTGCCGCACCTTCCGCCATCTCCCACCCCAGATAGACAAAAACCAGCTCGGCCAGCAAGACCAGCCCGACAAACAAACCGACCGGCAGATAGGTCACCATGCCTTCTTTCATGCTGACCTTGCCGATCTCCAGCATCATCACAACAAACAGGAACAAAACCGCCACCGCGCCGACATAGACAATGACCAGCATCATGGCTATAAATTCCGCCCCCAGCAGCACGAACAGCCCGGCCGTATTGAAAAACGCCATAACCAGAAACAATACGGAATGGACGGGATTGCGCGAGACAACCACCATCACCGCGCTGGCAATCAGCACGAATGCGAACATGTAGAATATCAAAGCCTCGACCATTCCTTAAAAATCCTCACGGGGTTTTTATCTGTAGGGCGCGTCCGCTTCCAGATTGCGGGCAATCTGCGCCTCCCATATATCACCGTTTTCCAGCAGTTTTTCCTTGTTGTAATACAGCTCCTCGCGCGTTTCCGTCGCATATTCGAAATTCGGCCCTTCGACAATCGCATCAACGGGGCAGGCCTCCTGACACAATCCGCAATAGATGCATTTGATCATATCAATGTCATAGCGCGTCGTACGGCGACTGCCGTCATCCCGCGGCTCGGCCTCGATCGTGATGGCCAGCGCCGGACAGATCGCCTCGCAAAGCTTGCAGGCAATGCAGCGCTCCTCTCCGTTCGGATAGCGGCGCAACGCATGTTCACCCCGAAAACGCGGGCTGATCGGCCCTTTTTCAAACGGGTAGTTCAGCGTCACTTTCGGCTTGAACATATATTTGAAGGTCAGCGAAAAACCGCGCACCAACTCGGTGAAAAGAAACCCGCGTACCATTCTGTCGGCCAAAGCCATATCCAAATAACTCCTTACAATTCCTTACATTACCGGCAACGCGTCCCCTGCCAGAAGCGCCCCCGCAATCACAACAAGCCAGACCAGCGTAAACGGCAGAAATACTTTCCAGCCCAGACGCATCAGCTGGTCATAGCGGTAGCGCGGCAGTGTCGCACGCGCCCACAGAAAAATAAACAGAACCGATGCAGTTTTCAATCCAAACCAGACGATTCCCGGCACCCAGGACAGCCACGCGAATTCAATCCCGAATGGCGGCAGCCATCCGCCAAGGAACAGAATAACCGCAATCGCGCTCATCAAAATCATATTCGCGTATTCGCCAAGGAAGAACAGCGCGAAGGTCATTGCCGAATATTCGACGTTATAGCCGCCGACCAGCTCCGACTCGCCCTCCGGAAGATCGAACGGTGCGCGGTTGGTTTCCGCCAATATGGAGATTACAAAAATCACAAACATCGGAAACAGCAGCAGATCGACCCACCATACGCGCTCTGCCAGTACGATTTCACTCAGATTCATTGATCCCGTCACCAGCATGACGGAAACGATAACAAAACCGATCGATACCTCATAGGACACCATCTGCGCAGCGGAACGCAGCCCGCCCAGAAACGCATAGCGCGAATTGGATGCCCAGCCCGCCATCAGAATACCGTAAACACCCAGCGAGGAAATCGCAAAAAGATACAGAATACCGACATTGATATCCGCCAGCACCAAACCTTCATCAAACGGAATCACCGCCCACGCAACAAGGCTGAGCGTAAAGGTCAGCATCGGCGCAAGAACAAAAACGATTTTGCTGGATTGCTGCGGAAAAATCATCTCTTTGGAAAAGAGTTTCAAACCGTCAGCCAAAGGCTGCAGCAGGCCGAACGGGCCGACCATCATCGGCCCCTGCCTGAGTTGCATCGCCGCCAGCACTTTGCGCTCCGCATAGGTCAGATAGGCAACTGCGCCCAAAAGCGGCAGCACGATCATCATGATCTTTGCAGCAATCCATAAAACGGGCAGCATATATTCAGAAAAAAACTCAGCCATTTGCTTCCTTTTTCTCAACCATTT
>SKHU01000169.1 GCA_007116755.1 Alphaproteobacteria bacterium | reverse complement strand
GGAAGCGGGCGGCGCGACCCTGACATTCCGCAACAATGACAAAAACGTACTGCGCTACAGTATTTCCGGAGAAAAACGCCATATTCTGGCCGTCCATCCCATCAACAGCGGCGGTATGGTTTTGAACAGCCGCGGCGGCGGCGCGACAAGCAGCATCCTGCAACACGGCACACGCCATATCAGCCGCGATATTCAGGGTGAAATTGTTGCGGTTGACGTGATTTACACCGAAAACACCGTTGCGCAGGATTATCCGTTTTTTATAACCTCCTTTCTTAATCACTTCGATACAGATGCCCGCGGAGGTGCGCCTACTGTTATCCGCCGTGAAACGCGGGAGCATTTTGCGGCATATGCCCAACTCTACGATTTTTCAAATTTCTGCGATGAAGACGCGCGCAGCGCAGCCTTGCCGCCTTTACAACTGTGCTTCGGAGATTTCCGTTATCAGGGGCGGGACAGAGGGATTAATACACGCTTCTCGCTGGCCGCACCGGCCAGCACCGGACTGCACGGCAATCTTGGCGGCATGGAAATCGTGATCGGCGGCTACAGAACCGATGCCGGCCCTGTAGAACTGCCCGGCCATCAATTCATTTTGCCACAGCTTGACAATTCCGTTCCCGACCGGCCGCCTTTCCTGAAGGCTTTGCATGTGCCGTTCCGCACACCGGATCCTGATTCTTTGCTGGAAGACCGGCAGATTACGGGCGTTGTCGGAAAAGTTCTGCTCAATTTGCCGCAAAACATCGAAAACAAAAGTACTTATGCGACATCTTTGGGGCAGCGTGTAGAAGCTGATGATAAAAGTATGGCCGTAACACTGACGGAAATCACACAAAACAGCCTGACACTGGAGCTTGAAGGCGATACGTCACGCCTTGTCCAAGTCATTCCCGTCACACAGGATGCGCAGGTGTTGCCGCTGCGCAATGCCGTCTTTACAGAAAAAGACGGACGCGGCTATCTGACACTGGAGCCGGTCGGCGGACACCCTGCTTTTCTTGAAATCCGCTATGCAACGGAACGGGAAATATTGGAATTGCCCTTTGATATCAGGTTTTAACGCCCGGGACGCGCGCTAAGTGTCAACACGCCCCAATTCCTCTTCAAGCCGCAGGCGC
Organism: Alphaproteobacteria bacterium; assembly: GCA_007116755.1. Taxonomy (GTDB): domain Bacteria; phylum Pseudomonadota; class Alphaproteobacteria; order Micavibrionales; family CSBR16-224; genus CSBR16-224. The sequence continues at coordinate 14,264 of SKHU01000169.1, read as the reverse complement.
GGCTCGGGCAAATCACGGTGTGTTGCGGCAAAAACGCGATGACGCAGGAAATAACCGGTCAGTTTCAACCCGTTGCAGATATCCTCTTCCGTCCAGTTTTCTCCGCCACAAAGAAATTCCGGCAGCACAAGCAGCTTGTCTTTATACTGCCGCGCAGCAGATTCCGTTGCCGCGCGACCGGTATTCGGGCTGATATAAGCCAGCTTCTCCGTTTCTCCGGTCAGGGCGCAGGCACTTAAATCTAGACCGAAACCGAGTTCGCGCAACAATCCCGTTTCCCAGTAAATATAGGCGGGAAGAAACACATCCTCCTCCGCCATCAGCGTTTCCAGAAACGCCACCATCCCCGCGGCCACTGCCGGACAGGATTCGCGCTCCGACAGGCTGCGCTCTGCAACGGCACAGGCCGACTGTACCGCCAGCAATCTACGGCGATCCCCGAAAACCAACGCAGGCGCAGCGCTGTCCAGTTCCAGACGATAACGTCCCAGCCCGTCCTCGACACGCGCCTGCCAAAACGCTGTCACAATATTCCCTGTTTGCAGCGTTCCGCGCTGTTTTGACGACTGGCCGCCGTGCACATAGCCTGCCCAGCGTCCGTGCGTTTCCGTCAGAAGCGAGGCAATCGCCCCGTTTTCTCCATGCGGGCGGACTGAAAGGACAATGGCACGATCTTCCCATTCCTGCATATTTGTTTTGCCCTCCACGGCGCTTTTTATTTTTTATTGTGCAAAAAACCTGATGATCGAATCCTCATAGAAAGCCAGCCAGAACAGAATACCGGCTGAAAACACCAGTGACAGGGTTAAAAGGCTCATCATAATCTGCACGGGCAGCGCCAGAAAAAAGACCTGAATTTGCGGCATCAACCGCCCCAGAAGGCCGAATCCGGTATAAATCAGGAGTCCGACAACGATAAACGGTGCCGCCATACGTACCCCCGTCAAAAATGCAGCGCTGACTGTCCGCGAGATAACTTCCGCCATTGACGCGGTTTCCAGAAATTCCGGCTGCGCCGGAAACAGCGTATAGCTTTCAAAAATGCTCAGCAGCATCAAATGATGCATATTGGTCACCAGCAGCAGCACAACGCCGAGAACGGAGAAAAGCGAGCCGATGATCGATCCCTGACCGCTGGAAATCGCATTAAAGATCAAAGCATTGGCAAAACCCGTTTGCAGAGAGATCATCATGCCGACCGTATCCAGCGCCGAAATCAGTATGCGCATAACCGTACCGATAAACAGCCCCACAACCATCTCGGCTGCAATCAGTAGAAAGAACGGTAGAAAAGTGTCCGGCATCGGCGGAAGAAACGCGGCCAGCACCGGTGTCATAACAAAACTGACTGCCAGCGTAAAAAGCAGCCGGATATTGGTCGGCACAAAACTGTCACCGATTCCCGGCATAATCATCATTGCCGACCCGATTCGGCAGAAAATCAGCAGAAATGCAAACAGTCCGTTGGCTATAAAAATATCAAACGCCACCGATTGCTCCTTAGTTGTTTAGTATCCGGTTTTTATTCGATTGCGATGATCTGGTCGGCAATTACTTCCATAAACGCCTGCAGCGCGGAGGCCATCGCCGGAAAAAAAAGAAAAACGGACAGAAAAATTGCCAGCATTTTCGGTACGAAAGACAGCGTCATCTCCTGAATCTGCGTCAGTGCCTGAATCAAGGCGATAGCCACGCCGACCAGAAGTCCGATCAGAACCACCGGACCGGCCAGCCGGATAATCAGCCAGATCGCCTCCCGCGTGAAATCTATAACGACCGCCTCTTCCATGTTCTGCGTTCCGCTGCCTTTTCGATTCATTCGTTATTTGTCTCTACTATAGGAAAGATTTTCTTGCGCGACCACAAAAAATAATTGCATTATCAGGAAGGGGCACAATATACTCGCACCAAATGAAATGCCGACCTGACCGTCTGTATACCGTTTCAGACAGGTCGAGATATCAGGGTCAAACGGAAAATACGGTTTTTACGTGTCAAGGAGGATTAAAAAACATGAACAAAACAGTAATTTTTATTATCATCGCCGCCGTTGTTGCCGGCCTGTTCTTCCTGTACCAAACACAGGATCATGAAGAGGTTGAAAGCTATATGCCGGCAATGGAAATGCATGGGGATCAGAGTTCCATGCCGCCAATGCCTGATGCCGGCTCTCCCGATGATGCCGATGCCGAAGGCGCTGTTTCGTACCGCCCCGACTGGGAGGGTGAAGACGGTTTTGATGACGGCAATCTGCTGCATGATGACGGCGCGGGATGGGAAGATCATGATTTTGAGCCGGAAGTCATTGAAGAAGATACCGAGCGCCTGCACTAAAAGCAGCAAGGCTTAACCTTTATTTAAAAGACGGGCGGTAGTATGGAATTATTGATACTGCCTGTCTTTTTTAAAGAGCGCGTTTATCGATTCGCGGTAAGGAGAAAAAAATGATGCGACTGAAAAATATTTTTCCGGATTTCGGCATCGCTTTGATTGCAATTGCAGTGATGTCCGCAATGCTTGCTTTTGCCTCCCCCGATAAAGCCTCGGCCGAAAATAAAGCGGGGGAACCGTTGATTCTGGCTGAAGTTTCGGATACCGAAGCCCGTGCAGGCAGCGCTTTTGATCTAGTCGCTGCAACGACAGAGCGGTCGTTGGGCAACCCGAATGCACCGATTACAGTCATCGAATATGCGTCCATGACCTGCGCACATTGCGCTGCCTTTCATAACGAAGTCTTCAATGACCTGAAAGCGGCTTATATCGATACCGGTCATGTGTACTGGATTTTCAGAGAATATCCGCTGGACCGTCTGGCTCTGCGCGCCAGTCAGGTCGCGCGTTGCGTCCAGCCCAGCATGTATTTTAATTTTGTAGAGGTTCTGTTTTCCAGTCAGGATCGCTGGTCACGCAGTGACGATCCGATGAAATCTCTGGCCAATACCGCGCGTCTGGCCGGCATAGATCAGGAAACGTTTCAGGCTTGCGTCAGCAACCAGGATCTGGAACTGCACGTCCTGCAAACCATGCGCACCGGACAGTCGCAATGGAAGGTCAGTTCAACGCCGACTTTTATCATAAATTACGGTGAAGAAACCTTAAGCGGCGTACGCAGCCTTGAAGACTTTCAGCGTGCATTTGAAAAGCTGCAGTGATATAAAAGCTTGCAAAACGCCGTCACAAAGCACATAATGCACCGATAATACAGATACGATTTTACGCGGATATTGAGGTGTTGCCGCCTTCCCTTGGCTTTTACGAAAAGGGAAGCTTGCCCCTGTGTTTTGGGACACGGTGCAATCAAGGCGCATAACAGCGCCGATAAGGCGACACCCTGCCGTAGTGGAAGAAAGAGCGAAGGAAGTACGATGGTTCAGTTTTGCAAGCTGCGTCTTCACGGCTTTAAATCTTTTGTCGATCCGACGGTGATGGAAATCAGCGCCGGTATGACCGGCATTGTCGGCCCGAACGGTTGCGGAAAATCCAATCTTGTCGAAGCGTTGCGCTGGGTTATGGGCGAAACATCCGCCAAACGCATGCGCGGCAGTGGCATGGATGACGTTATTTTTAACGGAACAACCGGCCGCCCCGCACGCAACACTGCCGAAGTTTCCCTGTGGCTGAACAACGAGACCCGCAAAGCCCCCGCCGCCTTTAACGACAGTGACGAGCTTGAAATCATCCGCCGGATCGAGCGCGAATCCGGATCGGCTTTCCGCGTCAACGGCAAAACCGTCCGTGCGCGCGATGTACAGCTTCTTTTTGCCGATGTTTCGATCGGCGCAAACTCCCCCGCTCTGGTCAGTCAGGGGCGCGTGGCCGATTTGATCAGCGCCAAACCGACCCAGCGCCGTCTGGTACTGGAAGAGGCTGCCGGTATCTCCGGCCTGCATGCCCGTCGCCATGAAGCCGAGTTGAAACTGCGTGCGGCGGAAAATAACCTCACACGCGTCGAAGATGTTCTCGGCACGATGGACAGCCAGATGCAGGGCTTGAAAAAACAGGCGCGGCAGGCCTCGCGCTACCGCAACATCAGCGGACATATTGAAAAAACCGAAGCGCTGCTTTTGTATCTGCAATGGCAAAAAGCCGATACCGCCGTCGAACGGGCGCGCGCCGCGTTTGAAAACGCCGAAAACATCGTGCGCGAACAGACGCTGGCCGTAACGCAACTGACAACAGAGGTCACGGACAAAACGACTGTTCTGCCGGAATTGCGCAAAGAGGAAACGGAAGCCGCCGCCGCGTTGCAACGCGTCAAGCTTGCGCATAATCTGCTGGAAAAAGAAGCGCAGCAACTGCACGATACCTTAAGACAAAACGCCGAGACGCTGGCGCAGATCAATGCCGATATCGCACATGAAACAGAAGGCCGCGCAGAAACGGAAAACCGTATCCGCGATTTGGCGGCGCAAATCGCCGCCCTTGATGCGGAAAACAGCGGCGGGGACGATACCGAAGAGATCAGCCGCCGCCGCGAGGAACTCGAAACGCTCCGCGAAACACTGACCGCACTGGAAAAAGAGCGGGAATATCTTGAAGAAACGCTCAACACCGCCGCCGCAGAAAAAATGCGTTGCGAACAGAATATCGCACATCACCGCGACCGCAGAGAGCGTCTGCTTGAGCGGCTTGACACGCTTCGGAATGAAAAACGGCAGTTGGAGGAGACTCTTCCCTCCGGTGAAAAAGAGAAAGCTTCCGCCCGACAAATATCAGAAAAAGAAAAAGAGATCAGCGCCTTAAATGAATCTCACGAGACACTTAATGAAAAACGTGCGGAACTTGACGAGGCTGTGGAAACGGCACGGAAAGATGTTTCCGAAGCACAGCAGCGGCACACACGTTTGACAGCCGAAATCGACACGCTGGACAATATTTTGAAACAGCAGAAGATCGGTGACGAAGCCGAGCCGCTTCTTGCAAAAATCGATGTGAATGAAGGGTATGAGAAGGCGCTGGCCGCCGCTTTGGGCAGCGATGCCGATGCAACCGAAAACGGAAATGCGCCGGTGCACTGGATAACACTGCCGCCTTTTGAAAATGCACCGTCTCTACCGGAAGGAGTCCGGCCGCTTTCCGGTTTTGTCCGTGCTCCTTCAGTGCTCACGCGGCGTTTGTCAATGATCGGCGTTGTCAACAATGCAAAAGAGGCGGCGGCCGTTGTGCAAAATCTACACCCCGGACAGTGCCTTGTCAGCAAAGACGGCGCGGCGTGGCGCTGGGACGGGCTGGTGATGACCGAAGATGCGCCGAACGCTGCGGCCATTCGTCTGGAGCAGAAAAACAAACTGGCCGCCTGCCGCACGGAGGTGTCGGAGACGGCGCAAAAGCTGGCGCAGGTCGAGGAAACACTCAAAGCTGCGCGTGAAAAACGCGAAGAACTGGCGACAAAAATAGCAGAAAAACAGCAAGCGTTGCGTGAGGCTGGACAGGAGCTGGAAAAACTCCGTCAGGAACATAATGCGGAAATCAGCCGCAATGCCGATCTGAAATCACGCCTGCAATCCCTGTCGCAGAATGTCACAGAGACCGAAACGGAAGCCGCCGAAACCGGACGCACTCTCAAAGAAGCGGAAGCCGCACTGGACGCGCTGGCGGACGATAGCAAAACACAGGAGCGCCTTCTGCACCTGAAAGGCAGAATCTCGGGACACCGGCAGGATATGGCCGAACGGCAATCCGTCTATGACCGTCTGCTTGGCGCATCCGAAAGCCGTCGCCAGCGTCTGGAAGCTGTCAAAGACGATCTGGCCGGCTGGAAAAACCGGCAAAGCCGTATCGGAGAACGTCTGGCCGATCTTGAAAAACGAAAAGAACAGGCACTGGCGCAAAAGCAGGAACTAGCCGCACGTCCTGACCGGATTGATCAGGAACTGCAAAAGCTGCTTTCGGAAATTTCCGCAGCCGAAACCCGCCGCAATCAGGCCGCCGACCGTCTGGCCGAAGCTGAAAATGCGGCGCAGACTCTGCAGAAACAACTCAAAGAGGCGGAAGAAAAACAGTCAGATGCACGCGAAGCCCGTGCCCATGCCACGGCAGAGGTCAAAACCGCACAACATGCTCTGGAGGTTCTGGAAACGCGTATCGATGAAACATTTTCCTGCACTGTCCACGCATTGCCTGCAAAGGCGGAAATCGATCCTGAACAGGACAAAGGCACGCTACCGGATATAGAGAATGTCCGCACGAAGCTGGAGCGCCTCTTGCGTGAACGCGACAATATGGGGCCTGTGAACCTGCGCGCCGAAATGGAAGCGGAAGAACTCGCCACACAAATGGAGACAATGAGCCGTGAAAAAGATGATCTGATCGCCGCCATCACCCGTCTGCGTCAGGGAATCAATACGCTTAACCGTGAGGCACGTACACGCCTGTTGCAGGCTTTTGATACCGTCAACGCACATTTCTCCGATTTGTTTACGCGCCTGTTCGGCGGCGGCACCGCGCATCTGGAACTGACCGATGCCGACGACCCGCTGGAAGCCGGTCTGGAAATCTTTGCACAGCCGCCGGGCAAGAAAATGCAAATCCTCTCGCTGTTTTCCGGCGGCGAGCAGACGCTGACCTCAATCGCGCTGATTTTTGCAATGTTCCTGACCAACCCCGCACCGATCTGCGTGTTGGACGAGATCGACGCGCCGCTGGATGACAGCAATGTTGATCGCGTCTGTACGCTGCTGGAGGAAATCTCGAAAGCGACCGGAACGCGCTTTGTCATCATTACCCACCACCGCATGACGATGGCAAGAATGGACAGGTTGTACGGTGTAACGATGAGCGAGCGCGGCGTATCACAGCTGGTTTCCGTCGATCTGGCGCAGCCCAGCCTGCTGGACAGCCTTGCTGCCTGACAATTCGGACATATTCAGGATTCTGCTTTCTGCGACATAGTCTAATTTTCGGATTTTTTTGTTTTGACGGTTCTGTCGGCAGGAAAATCCAGCGAAACCACCGTACCTTCACTGACTGTCGAAACAATATGCAGCCGCCCGCCATGCAGTTCGACCATCGTCTTGGCCAGCGGCAGACCCAGCCCCGTCCCCTGCCCTTTGGAATGCAGCGGATCATGCGCCTGACCGAACGGCTCCATGACGGTCTGTATTTTTTCTTCCGGAATGCCGCAGCCCTCATCCTCAACGGCAATGCGCATAAAACCTTCCGGCAGAATATAGGCGCGCACCAGCACGGATTTGCCTTTCGGCGTGAATTTCACGGCATTGGAGACAAGATTGATTAGAATCTGGCGCAACAGCCTTTGATCCGCACGAACATGCGGCAAATTCTCGGCGATTTCAAAATCCAGTTTGACGCCGGTTTCCAAAGCACGCTCGTTCATAATGATGGCCACGGAATTGAAGACCTCGCCGATATCCACTTCGCGCTCGATCAATTCGACCTTGCCGGATTCAATTTTTGCCATGTCCAGAACATCATTGATAATATCCAGCAGATGCCGCGCACTGAAATGGATATCCGTCATATATTCCGCGTATTTCTGATTGTTCAGCGCCCCGAAGGTTTCATTCATAATCAGTTCCGAAAATCCGATAATCGCATTCAGCGGTGTACGCAATTCGTGACTCATATTCGCCAAAAATGCCGATTTGGCACGGTTGGCGATATCGGCCTGATCTTTTGCCTGCTGCAGATTGCGGATCATATTTTTGCGTTCGGTAATATCGCGAATGGTCGAAACCATATAACGCCGCTTCTGGCTGAGCTCCAAAAGCACCGTTGAAAGCAGTATGTCCGCCAATGTGCCATCTTTGCGCATCAACTGGATTTCCCGCGAACCGCTGCGCCCTTTTTCGATAAAGGCCGTGTGCAATTTGCGCGACACGGCACGCTCCTCTGGCGGAATCAATACGGTGAATTCGTGATCGAGCAACTCCTCGCGCTGCCAGCCGAAATCTTTGAGAAACGTGTCATTGACCCGGACGATGACACCATTCTCATCCGTAACGATAATGCCGAGACCGCTGGCATCAAAAAGAGAGGTCAACAGCAAAATTGCATCGTCGCGCTCCTGCTGCAACTGTGTATGATCGGCAGAATCCGGTCGTGCCACAACATTGATGTAACGAACTTCGCCTTCCGCATTGATAATCGGATTCAGCAAAAAAGACTGAACGCGCAAACCTCCGGGGAATTGCGGCAGCGCATTGATGACAACAGGCTTTTTTGTGCGAATGCAGGTCTGGCAGGACTGGTCGAGATGTTCGGCCATTTCCCCCGGAAAAAGCTCTGCAAAGCTTTTCCCTGCCATATCTTCCGCCGGAAGACCGAAATATTCGGCGGCAATCGAATTCACATCGGCAAAAATAAGATCCCCGCTGTCGACAACCTCAATCAGCACCCGCGCCATCGGCGACTGGTGAAATATATCTTCGTAACGGATCCCTTTATCTGGCATGAAAAATCACTTGGGTAAATATCTGTTTGACTGCCGGAAAACATGACACAATTCCGTATTTTCAAGCATACGGCAAATCGGTTAAGAACAGATTACCCGAAATTGCGTTTTAAACGGCAAGACCATATTTTTCTTCCTATTTCGGACAGAAAAATGTAATATTGGGATAAGCAATTGCAATAGTTATGTAATATACTGCACACGGAGCGCCGAATTATGGCTGATAAAAAAACGCCCGAACACAGACCTTCCGAGGTTATTTATCAGATTTACCCGTCCAGTTTTTTAGATTCCAGCGGCGACGGGCTGGGTGATCTGAAAGGTATTCTCGGCAAACTTGATCATATTGCCTCCCTTGACGGGGTAGATGCGGTCTGGATCAGCCCGTTTTTCCTGACACCAAAAGGCGCAGACGGCGATGGCGGCTATGCCATCACCGATTACCGCAAAATTGATCCGAAATACGGTACGATGGAAGATTTCAAAGCCGTGCTGGACAAGGCGCATGAACTCGGCCTGCGCGTCTATACGGATTTCGTTTTGGCGCATACTGCGCATGATCACGAATGGTTTGAAAAAAGCCGCAACCGCGAAGAGCCCTATACGGATTATTACGTCTGGCATGACGGCCATATTGACGAGGACGGCAACCGCCAACCGCCGAATAACTGGAAATCCGTTTTCGGCGGTCCGGCATGGTCATGGGACGACAAGCGCGAACAATGGTATCTGCACCACTTCCTGAAAAGTCAGCCTGCACTGAACAACAATCTGGAAAAAGTGCAGGATGCGGTTCTGGACGAAATGCGCTTCTGGCTGGATATGGGCGTGGACGGATTCCGTCTGGATGCCATGCCCTTTGCCAATCACGACCCCAAACTGCGCAACAATCCGTGGCGCGACGGACAATGGCCGCGCGATCAGGAAAATTGGGAAGACCAGTATTTCGAACACAGCATCTGCCAGCCGCAGACGATTGATTTCATTGCCCGCATCCGTGAAATGGCCGACAGCTACGACGACCCTAAAACCACGCTGGGCGAGGCAATTTCCGGCCCCGACGGCGGCGGCGATTCCGTGCCTGTCGCCGCCTCTTACGCGGAGGGCGAAAAAGGCCTGAGCATGTGCTATACCAATGCGCTGATGAGTATCTGGGAATACCCCGACGCGCAGCGCATCATCAATATGGTCAAACATATCGAAAGTCATTTTCCCGAAGGCGGAAACTGCAATTCGGCCAGCAACCACGATATCCCGCGCTCCGCCTCGCGCATGACCAAAAACATTGCCGCCGAACACAAAGATGCCGCCGTGCGGCAGTTGATGGAACTGTTCATCTCCCTGCCCGGCAGTTTCTGCATGTATCAGGGCGAAGAACTCGGCCTGCCCGCCGCCCGCATTCCCGAAGACATTCCGCTGGACAAGCTGCAGGATCCCGTTGCCCATACCAAAGGCCTCGAACACAGCCGCGACGGTGCCCGCACCCCGATGCCGTGGGACAGCGGCAAAAAGAATCTGGGTTTCAGCACCTCCGACACCCCCTATCTTCCTGTGCCGAATTCGCATAAAAAGCTGGCGGTGGACATACAGGAAAAAGACCCGAATTCCATGCTGAATTTTACGCGTCGCCTGCTGCGCTGGCGCAAAGACCAGCCCGCACTGAAAAAAGGCCATACGCGACCTGTGGAAAATATTCCCGCACCGTTGCTCGGCTTTATCCGCGAATCCCGCGAACAAAGTATTCTGTGTCTTTTCAATATGGGCAGCACGCCGCAAAGCATCACGCTGTCCGATTACTTCAACGAAACGCAGTGCCAAAAGATGAATATCCGCAGCGGCGAAACCGTCACTTTGCAGGCCTATGGTTCGGCGTTTTACGGCGGCCGCCCTGTCGCCGTAAAAAACACACCCCGCAAAGCCCCGAAAACAGGAACGTAATAAAACAATATCATGCCCCGCATTGCCGCGCTTTTTCTTTGCCTTGCCCTTTGCCTTCCTCCGGCTTTGGCAATAGCAGAAAACGAAAATGCAGATGCCGGTGATGCGCGCCCCGCCGTCCAATTGCCGAAATCTATCGTTAAGGGCGAAAAAACAAATTTTCTGACGCTGGTCGTTGAAAACGACATGTTCGGAAAAGGCACTGACCAGAATTATACCAGCGGCGTACGCCTGACCTATTTCAACGTCAATGCCCATTTCCCGGATTTTGCCCACCGCATTGCCGATCTGACCCCGACATTCGAGATCAATCCAAGCTCCAGCGTTTTTTATTCCATCGGCCAGAATCTCTATACACCCGACGACATCACCAATCCGCTGCAAAATCCGGATGATCGCCCGTGGGCGGCCTATCTCTACGCCTCGATCGGCATGACCAGCCTGACGCACCGCCATCTTGACGAAATTGAAGCCTCGATCGGCGTTGTCGGGCCGTGGGCTCTGGGCAAACAGACGCAAAGCTTTGTCCACCGCCATATTTCCGACAGCCCGATCCCGCGCGGCTGGGGCAACCAGCTTAAAAATGAACCCGTGCTGATGCTTGGCTGGCAGCGCCGCTGGCCGGAATACCGTTCCTACTCTGCGGCGGGGCTGCGCTTTTCAACCGCGCCGCATATCGGGATCATGCTGGGCAATGCCCATACATTCGCCAATACGGGACTGGGATTCCGCCTCGGCCCCGAGGTTGACCGCTGGCAGGATACGCCCGTGCGCGTCCGCCCCGCCATGCCCGGCACCGGATTTTTCGAAATTCCCGAAAAAGGCTGGAGCTGGTTTTTCTTCGGCGGCATCGATGCCCGCGCCGTCGGACACAATATTTTTCTGGACGGCAATACGTTCCGCAACAGTCATAATGTCAGCAAACGGCATTTTGTCGCCGACAGCAATATCGGTCTGGCACTGACCCTCAAACAGTTCCGTGTCAGCTATACGCTCAACCATCGCACAAGAACTTTCAAAAAGCAGGATGAAGACGAGTTGTTCGGTGCCGTGAGTCTGAATTTCCGTTTTTAAACAGATTCCCGCTTGACTTTTCCATATTAATTATGTATTTTTCATAATTGTGTGTTTTAAGTCGCCGTATCTTATGATTCGGTGAGGCGGAGCGAAACGATGCAGCGCAAAAATATATGCGGTGCGTTTAAAATCGAAGCGGGTGTAAGATGGAACAAACTGCGACAGCAGAACTCAAAAAAATTCTGACAAGCGGAACAGCAACAGAAAAACTCCGGCAAATTGCGGTTTTTCAGGCCGGCGGCAACAGCATGCTGTTCAGCGGCGGTGTCGCATGGCAATTACACCTTTCCGGACAGGATAAAAAGCTCAAAGGCACGGCGGAATCCGTCGATGAAGCCATGTCACAAATCGCGGCCGTTTTGCAGGAAAATACAGCGCAGGACGGACAAGTATCAATTGCACTGAATATATATTAAGGAGGATTTTTTAACATGTGGAGCATTTTTAAGGGCGATGCCGCTTCTGCTGCTGCGGTCGCAGAGGAAACGGAAGAAAAACAGGAACTGGCCGATCACGCCAACACGGCTTTCGGCGGCGGGGAAACCTTCATCCACGGCGAGATTACCCGTCTGGGCAAAGATGCGGTTGATGCGCTGCACGCCCGCTTTCAGCAGGATATTCAGGATGCCGTGACACCGTTCCTGCCCGCGGAATGCGGTGATGATCTGCGTCAGGCTGCACAAGATTACGCGATTGCCTTAGTGCGCACACGGCAAAAACTGAACAAAAAGAATCTGCAACCGGCCATTGAATCCGGCGCAGCCTCTCTCAAAGACAAAACCAAAGAAATGTTGCATGAACTCGACAGCTTGACAGCGGAGTTGCAGAAGCAGCTGGAAGGCAAAACCGCCGGCAGCGGATACGACAGCTATCACTATAAGGAAAACGAAGCGCTGCAAGCGCAAAAAGAAGCGACCATGCAGGCAACAAAAGAGAAAATTGAAGCTCTGTTCGACGGCAGCGAGCGCGTTTATTTCAAACTGTCCGATTACAGCTCCTCTCCGCTGGAGCCCTATGTGCTCGAATTTCTTGAAAGCAAAGGCTACGCCATGCAGGATTATGCCGCAGGCTATGCCGTTGACACACGGAAAAACACGGTCAAAATCGGCAAAATACTGAAAGACAATCCGGCGCTTTTGAAAGCCTTTACCGAAGACCCGTACCGTTCAGCCGACAATCTCACAGTGGTGATGACGCGCAGCTATGAAGATCTCGCGCGCGCCTCCTACGGCCGCGGCTGGCAAAGCTGCCGCAGCGGCAGCTTTTCGGCTGTCAGAAATGCCATCAGCGAGATTGATACCGGCGTGATCGCCGCCTATCTGATTTCGGACAAAGATCCGGATATTCACAATCCGCTGGGGCGCATCAATCTGAAACCGTATGATGAAATCGATCCCGCAGCACAACAGGGATGGCTTGACAAAACCTTCTCCAAAAACGAGCTGAAACCGGTTTTGCAGACGATTTATATGAGTTTTAATCCGATCGGCCTGCACCATCCCGGCTTTGTTGATGCCGTCAACCGCTTCGCAGAAGAGCATTTCAACCATGACAAAACCGGAGACTTCCGCCTGCGGCAGGGCTGCGAATCCTATCAGGAATTCCGGCAACGCACACGCCTTCCCGAAGATACGGAGGAAATGCTCAAAGCCGTAAATGCAAAATACAAAAAACATTGGGACGGCAGCTTTACCGTCAAGGGGGATTTGGTTCTGAAAGGTCTGGGGCTGAGCCGCCTCCCCGATCTGAGCAATGTCAAAGTCGAAGGCGGAATTGACGTGTCCAACAACAAGCTGCTGACGCTGGAAGGCCTGCCGCAAACACCGGTCAAATGGCTGAATGCGTCTTTCAATCTTTTGATCTGCTTTAAAGGTGCGCCGCCGGTTGTGCATGAAACCTTCAATTATCAGGACAATGCCTATCTGCAGACGACCTACGGCAAACCGCAGGCGAAAACCTACAAATACGGCAACGGCCGCCGCGACCCGTCACGCCACGGCGAAAGCCATGAATGTATCGGCCCGCTTGAAAAACCGGCAAACTTCCCCGGATTCAAACGGACGTAAAAAAATTGAACACTAAAATAAAAAGCCTGCCGCCGCCCGGCAGGCTTTTTTCTTTTGACCTGTCCGCTTTCGCGCTATAAATAAAGGGCAAGGAGAAAATTGCCATGAAAGTCAGAATTTACAAACCCGCGAAATCGACGATGCAGTCCGGCCGTGCCAACAGTCGTCAATGGGTGCTGGAATACGAAACCGAGACACCGCGCCGTCCGGAAGATCTGATGGGCTGGACAAGCGCCGGTGATACGCTGGGACAGGTGCGGCTGCGCTTTAAAAGCAAAGCCGCCGCTATCGCCTTTGCCGAAGAAAAAGGCTGGGAATATGCGCTGCAGGAACCGAAAAAACGGATCATCCAGCCGCGCAGCTATATGGACAATTTTAAATACCGCCCGCCGCAGGAAGAAAAAACCGGTTAACTCCTGCGGTTCTTGCGTATATAATTTCTCAGAAAGACGGCCCCGTAGCTCAACCGGATAGAGCACCTGCCTTCTAAGCAGATGGTTGCAGGTTCGAGTCCTGCCGGGGTCGCCATTTTCTCCTGATTTTTCACGAAAAAACCGTGTCAAAAATAGTTGACACTCAAGCCCAAGAAAAGTACTGTGCAAGCGCTAGGCCAAAGCCGTAACAGGCGGTATGCGCGAAACAGAAAAATGAAGGGGGCATCTCCTGCTTGGGGGACAGCAATGAACGACCCGTCAAATGATCTGAAACAGCGTATCGCTGCGGCAAAAGCCCGGAAACAAAAAGCAGAAGCAGAGGCTGAAAGCAAAAGC
>SKHU01000105.1 GCA_007116755.1 Alphaproteobacteria bacterium | reverse complement strand
CCGATCTGTTCGGCATCCTGCGTGATATCGGTCAGCCAGATCACATCGAATATCTCCTCGGCAGGCATACCCGGCACCTGTCCGCGCCGTCCGGTCAGGCGCAGATTGCGACCGCTGTTTTTGCCGTGCGGCAGAATGATTTCGGTTTGAAAATTCTCACCGTATTCGGCAAGGCGCGCATACATATTGTCCAGCGCTTCGGCATCGCCCGGCTCCAGCACTTCGAGAATATCCATGACGGTTTCGACTTTGGCAAGGCCGAGGATTTTTGCAAAATCCGGCGAAACCGCCTGTGTGCCGCGGCGGTTCCAGCCGCAATATTCCCACGGCACGGAACGCAGAAAGGTTTCCAGCCTTTTGTTTTCGATCTCCAGCCGTTTTGCTTTTTCGCGGCTGGGGATCAGAAGATCGAATATGGCGGAAACAAAAGAGGCCAATGTATTTTAATTTCCCGTTTTTTTTAATTTCTAAGCGCTTTTCCGGTTGTCAGCATATGTTCGATACGGGCGCGTGTTTCCGGCGTTTTGACAAGCGTCATAAACTCCCGCACCTCCAGATCAAGCAGCGCCTCTTCCGGCAGCGGCAGCGTGACATCCGCCTCGTCACCGCCGCTGAGGACACCCGCCAGCGCTCCGGAGATTTTGACATCATGCGGCGAGGCTTTTCCGGCCATCGCCATGGAATTGACCGCCATCAGCAGCGCCAGCCGCCCTGTCTGGCCGGGCAGACGGATTTCCTCCGTCTCCGGCGGTGCGTAATCTTTTGCCAGCTCCAGCGCCCGTGTTTTCGCATCGGCCAAAAGCCGGTCGCGATTCATGGTGATGCCGTCCGTTTTGCGCAAAAACAGAAGGTCACGCGCCTCTTCGGCCGATCCGGACGTTTTGGCCAGCCCGATCGTTTGAAATGCGCCTGCCAGCGGCGGGACAGGTCCGCCCGCTTGCGGCGCGGCGCGGTGGCGCAGCAGCAATTCCTTGCAGCCGCCCCATCCCGGAATAATCCCGACACCGGCCTCGACAAGGCCGGTATAGGTTTCCGCATGCGCCTGCACCGCATCGCAATGCAGAAGAATTTCACATCCGCCCCCCAGCGCCATACCCGCGGGCGCACCGATAACGGGGAAGGGCGCAAATTTTAGCGCGTGATAGGCCTGCTGGCCTGTTTTCAAAAGTTCTTCCAGTTTTGTCCAGTCACCGGCATCCACCAGCGCCAGTGCCATTGACAGATTGGCACCGACGGAAAAATGCGGCGCTTCGTTATAAATCACCAGCGCCGTATAATCGCCTTTACCGTCGCCGATCAGTTCGACGGCCTCATGGATCATGGCCATCACGTCAAGATCCAGCGCGTTCATCTTGCCGGTAAATTCCAGACAGACAACGCCACCGCCGATATCCCAAAGCGCGGCGGAGGGGTTTTGTCGCAGCGGTTTTGTGCCGCGTTTGACATCCTCCAGCAGCAATTCGCCTTCGGGACGGGTTACGTCATGATAGGTTCCGTCCGTGTCCAGATATTGCAATACGCCGTTTTTGGTGCGGTAAAAGCTTTTGCCGTGCGCCTGCCGCAAAAACGGCGGCACATTGCGCCCTTCTTCCGCCAGACGGTCGCAGAACCATGATGTGCCGATTTCATCAATCAGCGCAAACGGGCCTTTGTCCCAGTTATAGCCAAGCTGCATGGCGCGGTCGATTGACGTGATGTCGTCGGCGATTTCCGGCACCAGCTCGGCAGCATAGCACAGAGTCTGGCTTAAAACCTGCCATGCATATTGGCCGGTTTTATCCGTTGCGGAAACCAGACCGCGCAGCCCGTCTTTTTTGAATGCCTCCAGCGCAGGCGGTGCGGCTTTTTCCGACGGGGCGTAATCGCCAGTTTTCAGATTGATTGATTCTTTCACCCTTTTTCCGCTTTCGGTGTTCAGACGGTAAAATCCGCCCTTGCCCTTGCGGCCGGTATAGCCGTCCTTGATCATTTTGCCGATCAGGTCAAAATCGCGGTAAATCGCAGCATAGCTGTCTGTGGCGGGAAGATTCTGCAGCAGTGATTCCGCCAGATGCGGCATAATATCAATCCCGATCAGGTCAAGCAGCGCGAACACGCCGGTTTTCGGAATGCCGGCCGGTCGTCCCATCACCGCATCGGCCTCCTCGACGATAAGGTCAAGCGCTACGGCTTCGTTCATACCGGCCTGCAGCCAGAACGCGCCGATCCGGTTGGCGATAAATCCGGGCGTATCGTGGCAATGCACCAGCCCCTTGCCGAGGTTGCGGTCGCAGAAATCCAGCAACGCGGCAAAATCCTTTTCCTCCGCCTCCGGCGCGGTGACGATTTCCAAAAGCCGCATATAGCGCGGCGGGTTGAAGAAATGCGTGATCAGGAAATGTTTTTTGAAACTGTCCGAACGGCCTTCGGTCAGATGGTGCAGCGGGATCGAGGAGGTGTTGGAGGAAATAAAAGCATCCGCGCGGCGGTATTTTTCGATCTCGGTATAAAGCTTTCTTTTGATATCAGGGTTTTCCGGCACGACTTCAACAATCCAGTCGCAATCGGCAATTTTCGGCAGATCATCTTCGATATTTCCGGCTGTGATCAGCTTTGCACAGCGGCGATGCATCAACGGGGCAGGGCGGGTTTTCAGCATTTTTTCAATGGCGGTTTTGGCCAGAATATCGCGATCCTCTGCGCCTGCGGGCACAATATCCAACAGCAGCACCTCTACTCCCGCATTGGCGATCTGTCCCGCAATGCCGCTGCCCATGACACCTGCGCCGATGACGGCGGCCTTTTTAATCTGTTGCATAGTCCTGCCCTTTGAAAAATATTTAAAACATGAAAACGGTTCCTGTTTTTTAGAATATCACTTGCACTCTTTATTTCAAGCCAATAGGGGCGTATGATAAATACCATGAGAGAAATCGTCCTTGATACGGAAACCACGGGTTTCGAGCCCGAAGAGGGGCATCGCCTTGTCGAGATCGGCTGTGTGGAGGTTATTCACCAGATTCCGACCGGCAACACCTATCACATTTATCTTAATCCGGAGCGGGAAATGCCGGAGGACGCCTATCGCATTCACGGGCTGTCCGACGAGTTTCTGGCCGATAAACCGCTTTTTATCGAAGTGGCGGGCGATTTTCTTGATTTTATCGGCGATGCGCCGCTGGTGATTCACAATGCGGCGTTCGATATGATGTTTCTGAATGCCGAGTTGAAACGCATCAATAAACCGCTGCTGCCGCAGGACAGGGCGGTGGATACGCTGGATATGGCACGGCGGCGTTACCCCGGCGCGCCGGCCTCGCTTGATGCGCTGTGCCGCCGTTTTGAAATCGACAATACGAGCCGCACATTGCACGGCGCGCTTCTGGATGCGGAGCTTCTGGCCGAGGTATATCTGGAACTTCTCGGCGGCCGCCAGCGCGGCCTTGGCCTCAGCGGTGAAGACGGGGAGGACGGTGCGAACGGGATGTACGGTTCCGCCGCACGTCTGGCGCGTTATCGCGACGGGCGCGCTGTGCGCGCGGCACGCAGCTTTGCCGTGCCCGCGGAAGAACGGCAGGCACATGAGGCGCTGCTGCAACAGCTTGATGACCCGATCTGGGCTCGGCAGGGCAGCTAGAAGCGGAGGCGGCGGGAATTCATGCTGAAAATCTGGTGTATTTACGTTTTTGCAACAATGCTGCTCGGATTTGCGGATGCGATCTTCGGTTTTGATTACGGTGTCACGGGGGCGATGCTGTATTCGGGCATTTACGTGCTGGGCGGTATAGGTCTGCCGGTCTGGGAGAATCCGCCGCTGGGGCTGGGCGACTGGCCGGTGCCGAACCTGTTTGGCTATGTGCTCGGCATTTCCGTCTGGCTGCTGATTTTCTGGGGAATGTCTTACCTGCATATGCGCGAGAGCCGCGACATGGAAAAAATCGAACAGCAGAAAAGAAACATAAAAAACCGCCGTTACTAACGCGGCCGGAACATACTGTATTTAATGTCTCGTTTTGCTGTCATCCTGAGCCGACAAGCGAAGGATCTTTTTTGGGTATCAAAAGATTCTTCGCTGCGCTCAGAATGACAAAGAGACTGGAAATTTAAATGCGGTATGCTCTAGCGTTCGCGCAGGGCGGTGTGCGAGGCTTTGACAAAAGGTTTCATCAGATAATCCATCACGGTCTTGCGGCCGGTGAGAATATCAACGGAGGTCGTCATGCCGGGGATGATTTCATGCGTCCGGCCGCCATGCGCCAATGCGGTTTCATCGGTGCGGATGCGGACGCGGTAAAAACTCTCGCCGCGGTCATCGGTGATCGTGTCGGCACTGATATCGACAACTTCCCCGTCCAGTGAGCCGTAAATCGAAAAATCATAAGCGGTGATTTTGACCACCGCGCGCTGTCCCGGATAGATAAAGGCAATATCGGCAGGGCGCACCTGCGCCTCGATCAGCAGATTATCCTCCAAAGGCACGATTTCAAGAAT
>SKHU01000234.1 GCA_007116755.1 Alphaproteobacteria bacterium | reverse complement strand
CCGCCATATTCAATTTTCTCCATAAGACGAAAGAAATTATCCGTGACGAATTTTTTCAGCATCTTCTTCCCCGTTTTCTGTGTTAACGCCCTCCGTTGCCGATAACCGCTGCGGCAGCTGTTCAGGCTTTGGAATATATTTGATTTTTTTGAGAAACAATTTGACCGCCTGATAATGGATCAGGGCGATGACTTTCAGCGTCACCAGCGGATATTGCAAAAACGCACGCCGGCATGTTTTCGGAGAAACTTCGACTGTTTTTCCGAGTAAAGAGGTCAGCAGTTTCTTTCTGTTTTCGGCATCATAAAAGTCAATCCATGCCCCGAACGCATTGCCGTCAAAACGGAAACGGAAGCTGTAGCTTCCCTCGCGTTCCAGAAAAGGGGAAACATGAAACAGCTTTTCCCCTGTCATCACGTCTTCCGGCTGAATGATGCGGCCATCGGGATGCGCACAAAGATAGCAGTGGCGCTCGCCGAAAGTGTTGTTTACCTCGCACAGCACGGCGTGCAAAGCGCCTGCTTTATCAAAACACATCCAGAAACTGACGGGATTAAAGGCGTAACCCATCACACGCGGCATCGCAACCAGAACGATTTCGCCATCCGCCTTCTCCAGACCGTATTCATGCAAAATGCCGCGCATCCATATTTCGGGGTGCGTTCCGTCCTGTGCACCGTAATCTTTGGTGTAAAGCGATAACAGCGCAAAACGGTTGAAATCAAACAGCCGGCTTTGACGGCTTTCTCCCCAGCGGGAAAGCGGCACGGCAAAATAATATGCCCCGTAAGTAAAGCCGTTCACACGCGGAAACAGGCGCTTATGCATCACTTTGGCGGTCAGAATGCGGATTTCATGCTTTACCATTGCCGCTTCACCCCCATTTGCTCTGCCATGTGCACCGCGCTCCACAACCCGTCTTCATGGAAACCGTAACGCTGATAAGCACCGCAATACCATGTCCTGTTTTCCCCCTGCAACTCATGGATACGGTTCTGGGCGACGGCGGCAAGCTGGTCAAAAACAGGATGCGTAAATTCGTGCACATCGAAAATCTTGTCTTGCTCCGGCATCACATCCGGATTCATGGTGACGATGACAGGTTCCTGCGTCTCAAGCTCCTGCAGATTGTTCATCCAGTAACTCAGGGCGATTTTTTGGCGTCCGTCCTGCCGCCCGTCACAAAGATAGACCCAGCTGGACCAGCATTTTTTGTTTTTGGGCATAAATGACGTGTCCCGATGCAGCACAACCGTATTTTTCTGATAGGAAAAACTTCCGATAATTTTTTTCTCCTGCGCCGTCGGCGCTTCCAGCAGTTCCAGCGCCTCGTCAGCATGGCAGGCGAAGACGACCGCATCATATTCTTCCGCCTGCCCTGCGCTGTCGTAAACCGTCACGGATTTGGGGGAGCGTACAACCCGTGTTGCACCGCGTCCTGTTATGGTTTTCGGGTCAAATGTCGCTGTGATACGGGCAATATATTCACGGCTGCCGCCTTTGACGCTGTACCATTGCGGCTGGTTGTTGACGCTCAAAAGCCCGTGATTATTAAAAAAGCGAATGAACGGTTTTGCCGGAAAATCAAGCATGCCGGAAACGGGCGTGCTCCAGATTGCGCCGCCCATCGCCAGCAGATAGTAGTTTCTGAACCATTTTCCGGCTTTGATACTGTCAAGATATTCCCCGAGCGTCAGGGATGCGTCACCGGTCAAATAGCGGGGCGCACGCCTGTTAAAACGCAGAATATCGTATAACATACGCCAGAAAGCCGACCGCACAAGATTCTTTTTTTGCGCGAACAGATTAAAAAGGCTTTCCGTCCCGTATTCCAGAAATCCGCCGTCAATACTGACACCAAACGACATGCTGCTTTTCACGTAAGGCACGCCGATCTTGTCAAATAACGCAGTCAAAAGCGGATAATTGCGTTTATTAAAAACAATAAACCCCGTATCGACGGGAATATGCGCATCATCCTGCGGCTGCGGTATCTCGACGGTACGGCTGTGGCCGCCGAGATAGGCGTTTTTCTCGTAAAGCCGGACGTCATGGCGGGTGTGCAGCAAATATGCCGCACCCAGTCCGGATATCCCCGCTCCGATGACCGCGATTTTCATGCGTTCTGCCTTTGACAGGTTGAATGACGAATATTTCTCATTCTTTCATCTTCGCACAGTCTCCATAACGTGAAGATGACACGAACATTAAATTTTGTTCATGTTTTCAGAAAAACGCATTGAAATGCGGAAACCGTCATTGGTATTTTCCGCAAAAGCCTGCCCTTTATGCAGCGCGGCAATCGCCGCGACAAGACTGAGACCGAGGCCGTTTCCCGGCGTATGACGGCTTTTTTCTCCGCGGTAAAAACGGTCAAAAAGATGCGGCAACTCGTTCTTGTCAATTCCGCCGCCGCTATTTGTGACGGCAACGGTCAGCGCATCTTTATCACGGAGGACATCCACCGCAATACGCCCGCCTTCCGGTGTAAATTTTACAGCATTATCCAGAAGATTTGCCATGGCCTGAAAAACAAGGTCACGGTCGCCGGAAAACCTTACACCTTCTGCAACAGATACGGCAACAGCAATATTTTTTTCTTCTGCCAGCGGCTCGTAAAGTTCTGTCACGTCCCTTATCAGATCATCCCAGTCGATCCCGATAAAACCGCCGTGCCGTTCACCTTTTTCAATATTGGCAATCCGCAAAAGCGCGTTGAATGTCGAAAGAATCCGGTCAGCTTCCGCCGTCAGGCTCAGAATATCATCGTGCAGTTGCGGATTTTGCGCGGCCTCTTCCCGTTTGGCCAGCGCCTCCATTCTGTTTTTCAGGCGGGTCAGCGGCGTGCGCAAATCATGCGCGATATTGTCCGAGACATGGCGGATGCCCTGCATCAAATCATCTATACGCCCAAGAAACGCATTCAATACATCCGACAGATAACTCAGATCATCCCAGCGCGTTGCCACCGAGATACGGCGCGATAAATCGCCCGTCTGCATAATGTCCTGTGCCGTGGCGGCAATATCATTTGTGCGCCTGACAACAAAAGTGCTGATCAAAAAGCTTGTGCCGATTACAATGAACATTAAAAAAATCATCAGGCCGCTTAAAACTTTCATCAGCGCATATCTGCTTTCCAGCGCATCGATATTGCGCGCAACCATTAATCTGCGGCCGTCGGGAAAAGTGTGGATTTTGGCGGCCGCCGTCATGCCGTCTATCCGGAAACGCAGAATTCCTTCAGACACGATCGAAACATCAGAAGGCAGTTTTTCAATATTTCCGGCAATTCTTTTGCCGTCATTATCCATCAGATAATAGTAATGCAGCCCAACGCGGCGCGGTTTTTCTGCTGAACGCGCAATAATTTCCGCAATATCCTTATCTTCGGCCCAATTCGCCCAGAGTACAACCGCCTCGATTTCCGCATCAATTGCCGCCTCGGTCTCGCGGATAAAGCTTTCCTGATTAAAACTGTGAATAAAATAGCCGAGTATCGTCACGGATACGCCGAGAAGCGCCGTAAAGAAAAGCGCCATTTTAAAGCTGGAACTACGACGATAATCCCGTATCCGCTTTTTCTTCGATTGTGTAACCTGCACCGCGCACCGTTTTGATCAGGGGTTGAGAAAACTCTTTATCTATTTTTTGCCTAAGTCGACTGATATGGACATCAATCACATTGGTTTGCGGATCGAAATGATAATCCCAGACATTTTCCAGCAGCATCGTACGGGTGACCACCCGCCCTTTATGCCGCAGCAGATATTCCAGTAGCCGGAATTCACGGCTTTGCAGGGCAATCTCTTTTCCTCCGCGTTTGACTTTGCGTCTGGGGATGTCCATTTCAAGATCCGCAACCGACAGATACATATCCTGTTCCGCGCCGTGTTTCAATCCGGCGCGCCGCCCCAGAATTTCAATTCTGGCCAGAAGTTCGGAAAAAGCAAAAGGCTTGACCAGATAATCGTCACCGCCGGATCGCAAACCCTTGACACGGTCATCCACCTCTCCCAGCGCGCTTAAAATCAAGACCGGTGTATGGTTTCCCGATGCCCGCAATGTTTTGATAATCGTCAAACCGTCCGGTGCCGGAATCATACGATCGGTCACGATAACATCGTAATCTTCGGTCGTCGCCAGAAAAAGACCGTCTTTGCCGTTTTCGGATTTATCGACTGTATGGCCGTGTTCCGCCATAGCTTTACAGATATAATCCAGAACCTCGCGGTCGTCTTCTATCACAAGGATGCGCATACGTCGCTTTCCGTCGCCGATGTGTATTTTATTTATTATAACAGAAAATTATTCATGCCGGCACAATAAGTCAAGCCGCACTGCCCTTGCTTAAATACCCTAAAGGAAAAAATGGCGGAGGGGGTGGGATTCGAACCCACGATGGAGTTGCCCCCATGCCGGTTTTCAAGACCGGTGCATTCAACCGCTCTGCCACCCCTCCGCAGGGATTGTCAGCGGTTT
>SKHU01000228.1 GCA_007116755.1 Alphaproteobacteria bacterium | reverse complement strand
GTCCTTTATTGACGATCTGGAAACGCTTATGACGGAAAACCGGATTTTCAAACAGCGCACGGTCGATATCGGTGTGGCCACGGCGGAAGAGGCGATTGACTGGGGCTTTACAGGGCCGATGTTGCGCGGCTCCGGTGTGGCATGGGATTTGCGCAAAAGTCAGCCTTACGAGGTTTATGACCGGATGGAATTCGATATTCCCGTCGGCAAAACCGGTGATTGTTATGCGCGTTACCTTGTACGGATTGAGGAAATACGGCAATCGGCAAAAATCATGAAACAGGCGATCGAACAGATGCCCGAAGGGCCGATCAAGCTGGACAATAATAAAATTTCGCCGCCTTCGCGGGCGAAAATGAAGGAATCGATGGAGGCGATGATCCATCATTTCAAACTGTATACGGAAGGGTATCACGTGCCGAAGGGCGAAACCTATGCTGCTGTCGAAGCGCCGAAAGGCGAATTCGGCGTGTATCTGGTTTCTGACGGCGGCAACCGTCCGTATCGCTGCCATATGCGCGCGCCCGGTTTTGCTTATCTGCAGGCATCGGATTTTCTGTGCCGGGGGCATATGCTGGCTGATGCGGTGGCAATTATCGGCTCAATGGATATTGTATTTGGGGAAATCGACCGTTAAAAAGAAACGGGACAATAAAAAATAAAAGGGTGACGAAATATGGGCGGTGTCCGTGTAAAAAAATTCGAACAGCCGAAAAACTTTAAATTTTCCAAGGAAAATCTGGGGAAAATCGATGCTGTTCTGAAAAAATACCCGTCCAATCAGAAACAAAGCGCTGTTATGCCGCTTTTGGATATGGCGCAGCGGCAGCAGGGCGGCTGGATTCCCGAAGCGGCGATGGAGGAGATCGCCCGTATTCTGGACATGTCGCGGTTGAAAGTCTTTGAAGTGGCAACATTTTATACCATGTATAATCTTGCGCCGGTCGGAGGGTATCTGTTGCAATTCTGTACGACAACACCGTGCTGGCTTTGCGGCAGCGGCGATATTGTCAAGGCGGCGGAAGATCATCTCGGCGCAAAAATCGGCGAAACCACGAAAGACGGAAAATTCACGCTGGTCGAGGTCGAATGTCTGGGGGCTTGCGTCAATGCGCCGATGGTGCAGATCAACGACGATTATTATGAAGATTTGACGCCGGAGACGATGGTCGCACTTCTCAAGAATTTGAAAACGGGCAAAAAGGTTACAATCGGCTCGCAAACGGGGCGTATGGGCTCCTGCGCGCAGGAAGGGCCGACAAGTCTGGCGGAGCAGGCCAAAAAAGCGAAAATCGCGATGGCAGAAGATAGCGGCAAGGGAGGGAAAGCGTAAATGCTTCTTCAGGATAAAGACCGCATATTTACCAATCTCTACGGCTGGGAGGATGCCGGGCTGAAAGCTGCGCAAAAACGCGGCGACTGGAACGGCACAAAAAAACTGATCGGCAAGGGGCGGGACTGGATTATAGAGGAAATGAAGAAATCCGGTATGCGCGGCCGCGGCGGTGCCGGATTCCCGACAGGGCTGAAATGGTCGTTTATGCCCAAAGACAGCGGCAAGCCGCATTATATCGTTATCAATGCCGATGAATCCGAACCGGGAACCTGCAAAGACCGCGATATTCTGCGTTTTGAGCCGCATAAGCTGGTTGAAGGTGCGCTGCTCTCCGGTTTTGCCATCGGTGCGAATGCCGGTTATATCTATATCCGCGGCGAGTTTTACAATGAAGCCGTTGCGGTGCAGAAAGCCATCGACGAGGCTTATGATGCGGGGATGATCGGCAAAAACGCCTGCAAATCCGGCTGGGATTTCGAGCTTTACCTGCATCGCGGTGCGGGCGCGTATATTTGCGGCGAGGAATCGGCGCTTTTGAATTCGCTGGAAGGTAAAAAAGGCATGCCGCGCAACAAGCCGCCTTTTCCGGCAATGGCGGGGCTGTATTCCTGTCCGACAACGGTCAATAATGTGGAAACCATTGCGGCTGTTCCTGAAATTCTGCGTCGCGGCGGCAGCTGGTTTGCCTCTTTCGGCAATGAAAACAATCACGGTACGAAGCTGTTTTGCATCTCCGGTCATGTCAACCGCCCCTGCAATGTTGAAGATGCACTCAGTATCCCCTTGAAGGAGCTGATCGAAAAACACGCAGGCGGTGTGCGCGGCGGCTGGGATAATCTGCTGGCGGTGATTCCGGGCGGATCGTCAACGCCGCTGCTTCCCAAAAGCGTTTGCGAGACCGTGTTGATGGATTTCGATTCCCTGCGCGCGGCGCAATCCAGTCTGGGAACGGCGGGGGTGATTGTCATGGATAAATCGACGGATATCGTGCAGGCGATTTGCCGCCTGTCGCAGTTTTACTGGCATGAAAGCTGCGGCCAGTGCACGCCCTGCCGCGAGGGAACGGGATGGGTCTGGCGCATGATGCAGCAGATGGTGCGCGGCGAGGCCGCAATCGAGGATATTGACATGTTGCTGGATGTCTGCGGCCAGATGGAAGGCAATTCGATTTGCGCCCATGCCGATGCGGCGGCATGGCCGGTACAGGGTCTGATGCGGCATTTCCGCGACGAGGTGGAGCGCCGCATTCTGGAGTATAGAAAAAAACATGCCGCATAAAACGGTCTTTGAGATGTGAGAAGGTAACAATGCCCAAACTGACGATAGACGAAACGGAAATCACGGTCGAACCCGGCACGTCGCTTTTGCAGGCGGCGGAACAGCTCGGCATTGAAATCCCGCGTTTTTGCTATCACGACCGGCTTTCGGTGCCGGCGAATTGCCGCATGTGCCTTGTCGAGGTGGAGGGCGCGCCGAAACTGGCCGCCAGCTGCGCCATGCCCTGCGGCGAAAATATGAAAGTGCATACAGGATCAGATAAAGTGCGCCGTGCGCGGCAGGCCATGATGGAATTTCTTTTGATCAACCATCCGCTGGACTGCCCGATCTGCGATCAGGGCGGCGAATGCGATTTGCAGGATCAGTCAATGGCCTACGGTTTCGACCGCACGCGTTTTAAAGAAGAAAAGCGCGCTGTTTCCGACAAGGAGCTGGGGCCGATCGTCAAAACGGTGATGACGCGCTGCATTCACTGTACGCGTTGCGTACGTTTCGGCGAAGAGGTCGCCGGAACGGAGGAGCTGGGTGTATTGAACCGCGGCGAGCATCTGGAAATCGGTACGTATGTCGAGCAGGTGATGACCTCCGAACTCTCCGGCAATCTTGTCGATGTTTGTCCGGTCGGGGCGCTGACGGCAAAACCTTACGCCTTTATCGCGCGTCCGTGGGAATTAACGAAAACCGAAAGCGTGGATGTGATGGATGCGGTCGGCTCGAACATCCGTATTGACAGCCGCGACGGTGCGGTTTTGCGCATTCTGCCGCGTCTGCATGAAGAGGTGAACGAGGAATGGATATCGGATAAAACCCGCCATGTCTGGGACGGCCTGAAAAACGCCCGTCTTGATCGCCCATATCTGCGCGATGCCAAAGGCAAGCTGAAGCCGGTCTCTTGGAATGATGCGTTTGAAGCTGTGGCGGAGCGGCTGAAAGGTGTTGACGGCAGCCGCGTGGCCGGAATCGCCGGCGATCTTTGCGATGTTGAATCGGTTATGGCACTGAAAGACCTTTTAACCAATATCGGCAGTCCGCATATGGAATGCCGTCAGGACGGCGCAAAATTCGATCCCGACGTGCCCTGCGGCTATCGCTTCAATACGACAATCGCGGGTATAGAACAGGCGGATGCGATTTTGCTGATCGGCACCAACCCCCGTCATGAGGCGGCAATCCTGAATACGCGCATTCTCAAGAACCGGCGGGAGAACCGCATTCCGGTCGGTGTGATCGGGCCGCGCCCCGATCTGAATTATGCGTATGAGCATCTTGGAACAGGAACGGATACGCTGCAGGATGTGCTGGATGGAAAGCACAGCTTTGCCGATGTGCTGGACAAAGCAAAAAATCCGATGCTGATTCTCGGCACGGGGGCGGTGCGCCGTGATGACGGTCTGGCCGTTCAGGCGCTGGCGCGCGCGGTGGCGGAAAAATTCGACATGGTGCGCGAGGACTGGAACGGTTACAACTTCCTGCATCTTGCCGCTGCGCGTATGGGAGCGCTGGCGGTCGGCTTTGTGCCCAATCGCGACCGCGGCGGGCTTGGCCTGGACGGTATTATCGCCGCGACGAAAAAGAAAAAAGACGGTATCGATATACTCTATGCGCTTGGTGCGGACGAAATCCCTTATGGTGAAATCGGCAAGGAGACATTTGTGATTTATCAGGGGCATCACGGCGATGCGGGGGCTGCGCACGCCGATGTGATTTTCCCCGGCGCGGCCTATACGGAGAAAAACGGTATTTACGTCAATCTGGAAGGGCGGGTGCAGATTGGCCGCCGCGCGGTTTTCCCGCCCGGAGAAGCGCGTGAAGACTGGCGTATTCTGCGGGCGCTGTCGGCGCATATCGGCTTTCCGCTTCCGTATGACACACCTGCGCAACTGCGCGAAAGGCTGATCCGGCAGAATGAT
>SKHU01000061.1 GCA_007116755.1 Alphaproteobacteria bacterium | reverse complement strand
GCGCGCGTTTCAAGCGCCCTTCGGAAATATCCGCCGCGGTAATGCCGCCCTTGTTCTGCATCATCATGCCCAGCGCCAGCGTTTTGCCGCCCGCCCCCGCACAAAAATCGAACACCCGCATCCCCGGTTTTGCATCTGCGGCCAGCGCCACAAGCTGCGATCCTTCATCCTGCACCTCGAACAGACCGTCCTGAAACAGTTTGATCTGCCCCAGCGGCGGCCGCCCGTCCGAAATGCGCAAACCCCACGGCGAATGCGGCGTTTCTTCAACGGAAAACCCCGTTTCCTTTTCCAGCGCGGCTTTCAGTGCGGCGCGATCGGTTTTCAGGATATTGACGCGCAGATCCAGCGGCGCTTCCGCCAGCATGGCCGTCATTACACCCTGAAAATCTTTGTCCAGTTCGGTTTTCAGCATTTCATACGCCCATTCGGGGCATTCCAGCGCGATGCGCTCGGGCGTGTTTTTATCTGTCAGTTTTTTGCCTGTCAGCGTTTGCAGGATCGCCTCCTCCGCGGCGGAGAGCGCATCCGGCCCGTAGCGGTCTTCCTTGTGCCCGAACAGGATTGTCGGGTCTTTTTCCTCCAGCAAAACCGTATCCGCCAGCACCAGCGCCCGCGCATCAACAGCCGGCAGATGCCGTGACAGCCGGTGGTAATGCCGCAAAATACGGTACAGCCTTTCCGTCACCGCACGGCGGTCTTTGCTGCCGATATAACGGTTTTTGCGGAAATGTGCGGAGATCACACTATCCGCAGGCAGGGGAGATGTAAAAATCTCCTCCAATATCGTAACGGCGCTTTGTAGACGGGCGGCGGGGGTCATGGCTTTTTTTTGCTCTGTATTTTCCGTGTTCTTCTGTGTTATAAACGGGAAAACGAAGATTTGCAAAGAGAAGAGAGAAAAGATGACGGTATTGCAGCGTTTTTCGGCAGTGTTGGCGGTTTTGTTTTTACATGCGGCTGTTTTTACCGCGCCCGCCTCGGCGATGATCCAGCGCGAGGGCATTGCTGCCGTCGTCAACGAGAAAATCGTTTCCTATACCGATCTTAGGAACCGCATCATGCTGAACCTGATCGGCTTTCAGGGGCAGATCACACCGGATGTGCAGCAGCAGGCCGAACAGCATTCGCTGGACGAGCTGGTCAATGAGGTGCTGCAGATGCAGGAGGCCGAAAGGCTCGGCATCGAGGTCACAACCCAGCAGATTCGCGAAGGCATCACCCACATCGCGCAGCAGAACGGCATGGATCCCGACGAGTTCCGTTACGGGCTGCGCAGCGCCGGTGTGCCGATTTCCACACTTGAGGATAAAGTCCGCGCGGAAATCGCATGGTCTTACGTTGTGCAGCGCCAGTTGCGCCCGCAGATCAATGTCTCGGAAAGCGAGATTGATGCCGCCTTCGAACGTCTGGAACGCCGCCGTGAAACCCGCCAGTTCCGTCTGGCGGAAATCGTGCTGAAAGATGACGGGCGCGGCGACGAGGCCATGTATAACCGCGTCATTGAAATTCTGCAGCATCTGCAAAGCGGTGCGCCGTTCCGTGCGGTGGCTGCCGAGTTTTCAGAAAGCGCGACCGCTGCACGCGGCGGTGATCTCGGCTGGATGGAGCCGGCAGATCTGCCGCGCCAATACCGTGAAGCTGTCACAGAGCTGCAACCCGGACAGGTCGCGCCGCCGGTCGAAGTCGAGGGCGGCGTGGCTATTCTGCTGGTCGTTGACCGCCATGACGGACGCACAGATGCGCCGCGCTCGGCCTACGAGATGCCGCCGCCGGAAGCCGCTGAAACCGTGACGGCCGAATCGGCCGATATGCGCGTGATGCTCAAACAGATCGTTATTCCCGTGACAGAAGACGAGCCGGAAGCCGTCGTCACCGCCAAAACCGCGCGTGCTGCGACACTGGCGCGGGAAATCAACAGCTGTGAGGAAATGGAGGAGCGCATGGCACATTTCCTTTCCGCCGATACCGGCAGTGTCGGGCCGGTTGATGTTGCGCAACTGCCGCCGCCGATGGCGAAACTGGTCAGCGAATTGCCGATCGGCAAACTCAGCCCTCCTGTTCCGCACAGGAACGGTATTGCCGTTATCATGGTGTGCGAGCGCACAGGCAGCGCACCGGTCTTTGCCGAACATGCCGAGCGTGCGGCTACACCTGCCGCACCCCCTGCATCAACAGGCGATGATATGCTGCGTGACGAGATCGCCAACGAGATCGGCGGCGAAAGGCTGATGCGGCTGCAGGAACATTATCTGCGCGATCTGCGCGCCGCCGCCTATATCGAATGGCGGCTGCAATAACCGTTTTTTTAAATTACAACAGCCATAAAAAAACGCCCCTGCCGTAAAAGCAGGGGCATTCTTTATTTAAAAACAAACCGACAGGCGGTTATGCCGCGTCGAGGATGGATTGTCCGGTTTTCTGCCAATCGGCGACGAAATCGGCCAGCCCCTTATCCGTCAGCGGGTGGCGGTAAAGCTGGCGGATGACTTTCGGCGGGATGGTGGCGACATGCGCACCCATTTTTGCCGATTCGATGATATGGTTCGGGCTGCGGATCGAGGCAACCAGAACTTCTGTCGTGATATTCGGGTAATTCTCGTAAATCTCGACAATATCCTCGATCAGCGCCAGACCGTCCTGTGACAAATCGTCAAGACGCCCGACAAAGGGGGAGATAAACGTCGCGCCCGCTTTGGCGGCCAGCAGCGCCTGCGCCGCAGAAAAACACAGCGTCACATTGACCATGATGCCGTCGTCGGACAGCGCCTTGCACACGCGCAGCCCGTCGGGCGTCAGCGGGACTTTTACGGCGATGTTTTTGGCAATCGCCGCCAGTTTGCGGCCTTCTTTCAGCATCGTTTCGTAATCCGTCGCCGCGACTTCGGCGGAAACGGGGCCGTCGATGATCTCGCAGATTTCCCCGATCAGCTCGATAAAATTGCGGCCGCTTTGCGCGACCAGCGACGGGTTGGTGGTCACCCCGTCGATCAATCCGGTTTGCTGCAATTCTTTGATCTCGTCAAGATCGGCCGTATCGACAAAAAATTTCATGGTGTATATTCCCTCCTGTTTGATGATATATTTGTGACACTATGAAACAACAGCCGAAAACGCAAGCGGAAAATCTTTTTCCCGCCGCGGAAAACAAGCCGCGCGCGGCCGTATTGCTGCCGCTGCCGGTGGAGAAAACCTATGACTATCTTGTGCCGGAGAAGATGGCGCTGGCGGCCGGCGATTTTGTCGAAGTGCCGTTCGGCCCGCGCCGCGTGACGGGGGTCGTCTTTTCAGCGGCGGCAGAGGAAGGCGGCACAGAACTGCCCGCGCATAAGATGAAAACGGTGCTGCGCAAAATCGAAACCCTGCCGCCGCTGACGGCGGAGATGCTGAAATTTCTGGACTGGGTGGCGCGTTATACGCTCTCCCCGCCCGGCCTTGTTTTGAAAATGGCGCTCTCCGCACCGGAGGCTTTCACCGCCGAGCCGCCGGAAATTCTCTACAAAAAACCGCAGCAAAAATCAGATGGAAAAATCACGAAAGCGCGGCAGAAAATTCTTGATATTCTGGAGAGCGGCGCGGCGCTTTCCGCGGCGAGGCTGGCGGAAAAGGCCGGATGCGGCGCAGGCGTAATCCGCACAATGCTGCAGCAGAATATGCTGGAGGCCGTAGAGATTGCGCCGCCCGCACCGTGTGAAAATCCGGTGTATCACGGCGCGGAACTTTCCGCCGAACAGCGTCGCGCGGCCGATGAATTGCTGCAGCATTGCAGCACGGATCAACACAGGATCACATTGCTGGACGGCGTAACCGGTGCGGGCAAAACGGAAGTCTATTTCGAGGCGATTGCCGCGGCGCTGGCGTCCGATCCCTCCGCACAGGTGCTGGTGCTGGTGCCGGAAATCGCGCTGACGGCGCAGTTCACCGAACGTTTTACCGAACGATTCGGCACGCCGCCTGCGCTGTGGCATTCGGTTGCGGGGCGGGCGCAGCGCCGCAAAATCTGGCGCGGCGTCTCAGAAGGCAAAACCCGCGTTGTCGTCGGGGCGCGGTCGGCGCTGTTTCTGCCGTTTCAAAATCTGTCGCTGATTGTGCTGGATGAAGAACATGATGCGTCCTATAAGCAAGAGGAAGGCGGCCCCGTCTATCACGCCCGCGATATGGCGGCGGTGCGCGGCAAAATCGAACAATCCCCTGTCATTCTCGTTTCCGCCACACCGTCGCTGGAAACCGTCGTCAATACCGAAAACGGCAAATACAATATTGTACGGCTGACAGGGCGCTATGCCGCGGCGGAATTGCCGGAAATCGAGATGATCGATATGCGCCGCAATCCGCCGCCCGAGAGGGCAAGTTTTATCTCCGCACCGCTGCGCAAAGCGCTGGCCGATACGCTGGCGGCGGGGGAGCAGGCGCTGCTGTTCTTAAACCGGCGCGGCTATGCGCCGCTGACGCTGTGCCGCACATGCGGCCACCGCATGCAATGCCCGTCCTGCACGGCGTGGCTGGTCAAACACCGCAAATTCGACCGGCTGCAATGCCATCATT
>SKHU01000012.1 GCA_007116755.1 Alphaproteobacteria bacterium | reverse complement strand
TTTCCGACCGCGAAGATAGTCGCGCAAATGCCGCTGCTTGTCCAGACCAGAATGATTGTCCTGACCGTCTTGCGCAGCGGCAGGTTTTGCGGTCTCTACCGTAGGCCATAGACGGGAACCGTCACGGCGCAACACGACAGTATTCTCATCCACGTCATAATGCGCGCCCAGAACGGTAAAAACATGGGTAACGTCTTTTTTGTCGTAAAAATCAAATGTTTCCTGCCGTTCGATAGCCGCGTAATCGCCGTCAAAGCGTGTATCGGTGATCGGTTTCAGATCGTTTTCATTATCGGCAACATAGTATTTCCGTTCGGCAACAACCTTGCCGCGAGCATAGCCGCCCTCCTGCAATTTGACATTTGCGGCTATATAGTCCGAATCTTTGAGCAGCCCCTCCTGCACCAATGTCTTTAAATCGTCTTCCGTGCCCGTGATAATGGTCGTCACGGCTTCCGGCGGATGATTACGGTAGCTCTCGCGGTTAAATAGCTCAATAACATACGTATCATGCTGCGGAACAGAATTTTTACTGTTCATGATCGCCTCTTTCTCCATCTGGTGGTTTTACGTAAGATACCACCGCACGCATTATATGTCAATAAACAGGGTTAAACTGTTGAAAATTTATTCGCGCGCGGGAAACCGTTCGGCGGCAGACGTCCGGCCTGTGCGCGTTTGCCCAGCCATGCCTCCAGCGCGGTTTCCGTACGCACGCCCGCGCCCGTTGTCCAACTCATCCCGTCTTCGCGGCGGAAGGTTTTGACATCCGACAGGCCGCCGTCTTTATAGCGCTGCAAAATCACGCCCTTGCCGCGCGCCATTTCCGGAATTTCCTCCAGCGGGAACAGCAGCAATTTGCGGTTCTGGCCGATCACGGCGACGTAATCCGCCCCCTCCTCAACGGAGGTGCAGATTTTTGCCTCCACGCCGCCCTTGACGTTCAAAACCTGCCGTCCGTTTTTCGTCTGGGCGATGACATCTTTTTCTGCCACGATAAATCCGCGCCCGTCATCGGATGCAATCAGCAGTTTTCGGTTTTCGTCATAGCTGTGCAAATCGACAATATCAGCATCGTTGGGAAGATCGATCATCAGCCGCACCGGCTCGCCAAAACCGCGGCCGGCAGGCAGATCATCCGCCAGAATTGTATAAAATCGGCCGTTTGTCGCAAACAGAACCAGCTTGTCCGTCGTTTCGGCATGAAAAATAAACCGTTCGCGGTCACCGTCCTTGTATTTCAACTCCGAAACACGGGACAGGTCGATATGCCCTTTCATGGCGCGTATCCAGCCTTTTTCGGAACAGACGACCGTTACAGGTTCTTTTTCGATCATCGCCTCGGTCGGTACTTCGATCAAAACCGGCGCAGTGCCGATTTCCGTCATGCGGCGACCGAGCTCGGTCTCCGGCGCAAATACTTTCCGGATTTCCGCAATCTGCTTGCGAATCACCGTCATCTGCCGCGCATGGCTGTCCATCAATTTTATCAAATCCGCCTGCTCGGCCAGTAAAGCTGCGTGTTCGTCACGGATGATCTGTTCCTCCAGTTTGCGCAGGGCACGCAGACGCATATTCAGGATTGCATCGGCCTGTATTTCCGTCAACTTGAACGCTTTGATCATCTCTTCTTTCGGCTCATCCTCTTCGCGGATGATACGGATAACCTCGTCCAGATTAAGATAGGCGATCAAATAACCTTCCAGCATTTCAAGACGATGGGCGATCTTTTCAAGACGATGCGCCGTACGGCGCTGCAGCACATCCTGACGGTGATTGATAAAGGCCTGCAGCACCTCTTTCAAATTCATCACCTGCGGTGTCAGCCCGCCGTCGAGAACATTCATGTTCAGCGAAAAACGGCTTTCCAGCTCCGTATGACGGAACAGCGATTCCATCAGCACTTCGGGATCAACATTACGGCTGCGCGGCACCAGCACGATACGGATATTTTCATCCGACTGGTCTTCGATATCCTCCAAAAGCGGTAGTTTTTTGGCGTTGATCAAATCAGCTGCTTTTTCAATCAGCCGCGATTTCTGCACCTGATAAGGGATTTCCGTGACAACGATCTGGTACAGCCCCTGCTTTAACTCCTCTTTTTCCCATTTCGCGCGGATGCGGAAACTGCCGCGTCCGGTTTCATAAGATTCGCGGATGCTGTCCGCATCTTCCATCAATATGCCGCCTGTCGGAAAATCAGGCCCTTTAACAAATTCCAGCAGGCTGCGCACGTCCAATGACGGCGTTTTGATCAACGCCTCCAGCGCGTCACAGAGTTCTGCAACATTATGCGGCGGAATCGATGTGGCCATACCGACTGCGATGCCGCTGGATCCGTTGGCAAGAAGATTTGGAAAATTCGCGGGCAGTACGACAGGCTCCAGCGTTTCGCCGTCATAGGTTTCGCGGAAATCCACCGCGTTTTCCTCAATGCCTTCCAGAAGAAGCTGCGCAACTGCCGTCATACGCGATTCCGTGTAACGCATAGCCGCCGCGTTATCACCGTCGATATTGCCGAAATTCCCCTGCCCGTCCACCAGCGGATAGCGTACGGCAAAATCCTGCGCCAGACGCACCAGCGCGTCATAAACCGACTGATCGCCATGCGGGTGAAATTTACCGATAACATCACCGACAACGCGGGCGCATTTTTTCGGACTGCCTTCGGGACGCAGATTAAGCTGTGACATTGCATAAAGCAGCCGGCGGTGTACGGGCTTCAAGCCGTCACGCACATCGGGCAGTGAGCGCGATACAATTGTGGACAGGGCATAAGACAGGTATTTCTCGCCGAGTATCTCGCCGAAATCCCGGTCGATAATATCCAGCGCGGCGGTTTCTTCACTCATCTCTTTATTTTCCGTTTTTATATTTTTTTGAAATGGACGTTGCATGATAGCAGGGCTTTCTTTATTTTTTAAGAGGTGATTCAACGTTGAAGGAGAAAAAGATGAGCCGGACAGCCATCGGCCCCCTTATCGTCGTTCTGGTTCTGGTTTTCGGCGCGGTATTCGTTTATCTGCGGCAGCCTTCTTCCGATGACGAGGCACGCGCCTATATCGAGAATGCTGAAAATGCGCTGGCTATGCAGGAAGCTGTCATACTTGCCCATTTCGATATGCACAGCGCGGCGGGAGAGATTGATTTCTCGCGCTTTCCGCTGCCTGAAGCGGTCAGTAAAGACGGCAGGCTTCTTCCCGCATTGGCGCAGGAAGGTATCAACCTGACGGAACAGGCCGAACATATCCTCGGCGGTTTTTATGTCACGGAAGACGGCAACCGTTTCGCGCTGGTGGCCGGCGGACGCTTTGACGGTGCTGCGATTCTGCGCGCTGTCGAACGGGCGTTTTTTGTGGTTGACCGCAGCGAAACCGGATTCGAAGTCACTTTTATCCGCAAAAACCCGCATACGTGCGAATTATCGCCACCCGTGCGCCTGTATGTCACGGACAGACAGATTATCGTCACAACACCTGATCTGATGCCTAAAATTCTGACAAGGCAGGTCGGCGGTGCTTTTGCAGAGGTTGATCTTGCCGGCTGGCGCGATTTCCGCGAAAAAAATGCGTTCAGCCTTAATTTTCTTGCCCCGCGCGAAACGGTTTCCGTTATTCCCTACCAAATACTGCGTGATGCCGCCGGACAGGCTGTCGATTTGCGCGGCGAATCCGTTTACAGCGTTTATCTGGGTGCCGCCCTGCCTGAAGAAACGCCGGACACAGTGATACTGACGGCAAAATTCAACACCACAGACGGCGCATGGGCGCAGGAAACAGCGAACAAATTTGAAGCAGGACGCAATGTTATGCGCCGCACCGTCATGACACGAATCCCTTTTGCCGAACAAATCGACCGTGCCTTGACCGTGACAACAGCAGATGAATTTCTGGCCTTTACGCTGCCTTTGGCTCTGGCAGATGTCGAAGATGCGCGCGCAGCACTACAGGATGCTGCAGGCATGCTGGTTTCCGGCGATCTTTTGACAACGGCTCTGGATCAATTGCGCAGGGGGAGGGAACAGACTATTCCCTTGAACGAATTGCCGGAGTTTCATCCGAATCTCGGCCATGATGCCTTGCCCGATTTTCAGGAAGATCTACTGACCCCTGTCAAGATTGATGCCGTTACGGGGCCTTTCGGCATCGGCATCGAAAAAGCCGCATTTGTCGAGCATGACGGCCGCCGCGTGACCGAAATGACCCTGCGTGTTGCAAGTGCGGCCCTGCCCAATCTGCCTGTCGAAACGCTGCATTTCGGCGACACGGCAAATGCGGCGGCTTCGATATCCGTCACCGGTGTTTACGATGCGGAAGGCAACCCTCTGATGCCGCATGAAGATTGCGGCACAGCCCGAAATCAGGACGATTCGGGACTGACCGTACAGGCCGGCTTTCATCTGCAGGAGGAAGAAAACATCCCCTACACCGCTCTTACAGGACAGAAAAAAATCCGCTTGCATGAAAATACCGCTCTCCACAATGCGGCCGCGATTGAAGGTCACATTACGCTGCATCTTCCAACGACCGTCAAATCCCGCCGTTTTGAACAACCGCTGGCAGGACA
>SKHU01000178.1 GCA_007116755.1 Alphaproteobacteria bacterium | reverse complement strand
TCAGGCTTTCCGTATGCCGTCAAAAAAAAAGCGCCTTGCGGCAGATGCACAAGGCGCTTTTCAAAATTTTATCCCTGTTCGGGAGTCGCAATACGGTTAAGCCGCCTCAACCCGCAAATCGGTTGCGGAGGTCTTGCCGTTACGCTCTTCCAGCTCGTAGGAAACTTTTTGCCCCTCTTCAAGGCCCTGTAATCCTGCGCTCTGAACGGCACTGATATGCACAAACACATCTTTGCCGCCTTCGGCGGGCTCAATAAAACCATAGCCTTTTGTCGGATTGAACCATTTTACGGTACCGGTCGCCATCGTCACTTCTCCTTATCGCATAACCATTACTTACAGTTTGCCCTTAACGGGCACGTCTTCGGCCAGACAAGTCCGGTCCGTTCAGTAATGTCAAGATTAAAGAAAAGAAAGCCGGCAATCTATAGTCATAACCTTACCTCCCATTATATAACAGGGAGCTGTCGGGCGCAAGAAAATTTCAAGGTTTCGGGGATTTCCGCGCCGTAGAGGCCGGTCTGTCCTGCCCGTCCGCATAGGCCAATTCATGTTTTTGCAAAACACCTTCATAGCCCTTGCCAAGATGTGATTCCAAATCCTTGACCGAGGTGAACATATCCTCTGCCAGTTTGGTGAAATCAACCCGACCGCCCTGCATTTTGTCGCTGACTTCGGCAGCCAGCGCACCGATATCGGCTTTCATTTCCTTCGCCGCAAATACCCAAAGTGCGAAATATTCATGCGGATAATGATAATCTTTCTGCCGCGTCAGCGCTTCTTTGAAACGCAGAACCTCTGCCTTGTCGGTCTCCTGATATCCGTTATGGTTTTCGTCGCGGTGCGAGATTGTTACACCATCCGGAAACAGGGATTCCCAAAGCTCCGGCTCGGTTTCATAGGCATGAAGACGCGCATCAACGGCAAAGCCCTTGCCGTTATTGATCAGGAATTTGTCGTCTTTGGCGGCATAAAGGAATTTACAACGGTCTTCCTTCAAATCGGGCTGATAGCCGAGCAGTTCCTCCATCTCCTCGCGCCCCTCGCGCAGCGCGTTGCGGATTCCGGTTTTCAGCTTGTCGTCCGGCACGATATCCTCATCCTCGCCCAGACCGCCAAAATGTGCCAGCCCTGCGCCGACATTGCCGCTACGTGTGCTGACAATAATTTCGACACTGTCCGGATCGGACAAATCGCCGCGCCAGTAAATCGAGCCTGCGCCGCGCCGCACCAGCGGATCACGGTTCTCCGGCTTTTTCAGCCATTCAATACGAGTGTTGCGATCCGAAGGTATCTTATCCATATTTTTTATCCTGCCGCTTTCTGGGTTGCGTCTGCCACGGCACCGTTTTTCGGGAAAATCTCGTCGATTCCCATCACGGGACGCAGCACTTCGGGCACGATCACCGTGCCGCGATCTGTCTGGTAATTCTCCAAAATGGCGATCGGTGTACGGCTCATCGCAATTGCCGTACCATTGAGCGTGTGCACAAAACGGTTTTTCCCGCTTGCCTTGTCTTTATAGCGCACATTCAGACGGCGCGCCTGAAAATCGGTGCAGTTACTGGCGGAAGTAATCTCGCCGTATTCGCCGTTTTCCCCTTTGCCCGGCATCCATGCCTCGATATCATATTTTTTCCATGCCGGTGCGCCAAGATCACCCGCGCAGATGCGCACCACGCGATACGGGATTTTCAAATCCTGATAGATGCTTTCCTCCAGTTCCAGCATTTCTTCATGCACAGCCGCGCTCTGCTCGGGCGTTGTGAAGGCATAAAGCTCGACCTTGCTGAATTGATGCACGCGGTAAAGCCCTTTGCTGGCCTGCCCCGCCGCCCCCGCTTCGGTACGGAAACAGTGACTCCACGCCACATAACGTAGCGGCAGCGCCTCTTCGGGCAGAATTTCATTGGCATGCAGCCCGCCGACGGGAATTTCCGCCGTTGCCACAAGGCTCAAATCCTGATCTTCAATACGGTAGGTATTGCTTTCATTGCCGCGCGGCGCAAATCCCGCCCCCTGCAAAACATCATTGCGGGCAAGATCGGGGGTTTGCAGCGGAATAAAGCCGCGTTCAATCGCTTTTTTAAAGGCGAAATGCTGCAAGGCCATTTCCAGCAGCACTGCCTCGTTTTTCAGGAAATAGAATTTGGCTCCCGCCACTTTCGCGCCGCCTTCGAAATCAATCAGATCCAGCGACTTTCCAAGCTCGATATGATCTTTTTGTTTGAAGTTGACGCGCGGCGGCTCCATGAATTTTCTGATCTCGATATTGGCCTGATCATCTTTGCCTTCCGGCGTATCGTCGGGCAGCGTATTCGGCACGGTCAGCATCAATTCCTGAAATTCCGCCTCATACCCCGCCAGTTTTTCGCCCAGCGTCGATGTTTCCGCTTTCAGAGCGCTGCCGCGTTCGATCAGCGCCGGACGTTCGGCCGGATCGGCCTTGCTGATGGTTTTTGCGACCTGATTGGCTTCGGCCTGCTTTTCTTCCAGCGCCTGTTTTGTTTCGCGAAAACGGTCATAGGCCGCAATTACTGCATCCAGATCCGCCGTGACATGCCGCATGGCAATGCTTTTTTCTACCGCTTCGCGGTTTTCAATAATAAATTTGATATCCAGCATGGATAACCCCTCTTGTTTTTCGGTTGCAGGTCAATATAGCGCGTCTTTTACCGATTATGCAATATTTGAGATTGACGACAGGCCGCTTTTTTCCTATAACGGGCACGCATAACAAAGAAACACGGACAGCAGGAAAGGACGACATCATGGCAACAGAGATGAAGCATTACATCGTCGTATTGGATGCGGCCTCCCGCCCCGGCGACCACCACGTCCCCGGAGCCGTTGCGCATAACGAATACGAAAACGCAAAACGCCTGCGCGGCGATATCCGCAGCAAGGCCTATAGCCTCGGCCTTGCGCACGAGATAAAGGAAATCAACATAATTCCCGGTGCGCCGGTCATGTATATGGAATGCAGTGAACGCGCGATGAAGGAAATCAAACATCTTCGCGGTATACAAAGCGTGACCCCCAACCACTCCTTCGATACGCCGCCGCCGAATGTTCCGGCTGCCGCGACCGCCTTTAACAATAAAAGGCCGCGTACGCCCGGCGGATTTTTCAGACGGTAAAAATTTACACGGCTCTTACGCTTTCCCCGCCAATCTTTCTGTGCCATAGTTGTACGGATTAGATTTTCTGTGAACGGTTTTGACAAGGAGGGGAAAAACATGACACTGGATTATATGACGGGTTTCGGGAACGAATTTGCCACTGAAGCCATTGCCGGAACGTTGCCGGAAGGACAAAACTCGCCGCAAAAAGTCGCACACGGGCTTTACGCAGAACAAATCAACGGCACAGCCTTCACCGCTCCGCGCACGGATAACCGGCGCAGCTGGTTGTACCGCATCCGCCCCTCCGTCCAGCACCGGCCCTTCGTGCCGCTTGACCCCGAACATCTGACATGGAGCGGAAGCCCGTTCAATGACGAACCTGCCAATCCGAACCAGATGCGCTGGTCGCCGTTGAAAATCCCGGCAAAAGCCACAGATTTTATCGACGGTATTGTTACAATGGCCGGTGGCGGTGACAGTTTTTCATGGGCGGGGCTGGCCGTGCATCTTTATATCGCCAACCGTTCGATGAAGAAAAAATATTTCTACAATGCCGACGGTGAAATGCTGATCGTCCCGCAAGAAGGCAGGTTGCTGCTGCGCACGGAAATGGGACATATCGAAATCAACCCCGGTAAAATCGCCGTCATTCCGCGCGGCATAAAATTCTCCGTCGATCTGCCCGACAACGCCTCACGCGGCTATATTTGCGAAAATTACGGCGCAAGTTTCACCCTGCCCGATCTCGGCCCGATCGGTGCCAACGGTCTGGCCAATCCGCGCGATTTTCAAACCCCCGTGGCGGCCTATGACGATGCCGAAGGCGAGTTTGAGTTGATCGCCAAATTCGGCGGCAATCTGTGGAGCGCCTATATCCGCCATTCACCGCTGGATGTCGTTGCGTGGCACGGCAATTACGCGCCGTATAAATACGATCTGGAAAAATTCATGACGATCAATACGGTCAGTTTCGACCATTGCGACCCGTCTATTTTCACGGTTCTGACCTCGCCTTCGGGGATGCCCGGCGTTGCCAATGTCGATTTTGTGATTTTTCCGTCACGCTGGAGTGTGGCCGAACGCACCTTCCGGCCGCCCTATTTCCACCGCAATGTCATGAGTGAATTTATGGGGCTGATCAAAGGCGAATATGATGCGAAAAGCGGCAAGGATGCCAAAGGCTTTGTTCCGGGAGGCTGCAGCCTGCACAATTGTATGTCCGCACACGGACCGGATGCCAAAGCTTTTGAAGCAGCCAGCGAAGCGGAATTGAAGCCGCAATATATGGACAGCACACTGGCTTTTATGTTTGAAAGCCGCTTTATCATGGCGCCGACAGAACACGCGCTGCAGCTGAACACGCTGCAGAAAGATTATTATCACTGCTGGCTGGATTTAAAGAAAAATTTTGAAGCGCCGGAGAAGTAATCTTTTCCCTGTAACTTCCCGATCTGCAAAAACGCAAAGTAATTCTGCGCTATTGC
>SKHU01000241.1 GCA_007116755.1 Alphaproteobacteria bacterium | reverse complement strand
TGTCTGGCATGACAGCGTCCTTCTGAAGGAGGAAGTCTATGCCGCACACGCCGCGAAGAAAAATTAACGGCGCAGGCAAAGAATCGTTAAGATTCATGTGATACTATAAATGGTGTGTATGATGTTATAAGAATATTATAAAAAAAGGGAGTGGCCTGCCATGTGGAGCGAATTGACAACGCTGGTCAACAGCAAGGATCTGGCCTATTCCGATTTTTACGTCAATGACACCGTCAATGTCGCGGTGGCCGCGTTGATGGTGCATATGGCCTTTGCCGACGGAGAATTCCATCAGGATGAGCTGGACATGATCCGCGACATGCTCCATGACCGCTTCGGTTACAGCGATACAATTATCGACGACCTGATCATCAGCACCGGTGTCACCGGCAATGAATATGTCGATATTCACGG
The DNA here is from genome assembly GCA_007116755.1 of Alphaproteobacteria bacterium. GTDB lineage: Bacteria > Pseudomonadota > Alphaproteobacteria > Micavibrionales > CSBR16-224 > CSBR16-224. The sequence goes on along the minus strand of SKHU01000241.1, from coordinate 4,197 downwards.
CTTTATCGACACCATCAAAACGAATTTTAACGATCAGGAATTGCGGGATTTTTTCAAAACCATCTGGCATATCATTATGGCTGACGGAAAAATCCACCCTTACGAACAGAGAATCGCCAATATTCTGGCAGCCCGCTTCAATATCGGTATGACCGAGCATGAAGAGATCAAATGCGCGGCCATCCGCGAGGGAAGTTTCTCGTACAAATGCAAAATAAGCACGATGCTGGAGGAAAATTAAGTTTTTAATTTTTAATTCTAAATATACAACAGCCCCGAATTCTTGAGGGAAAGATGATTTTATGGCATGATTTCTCAGCACTGATCAACAGCCCCGGCCTGCAATATACCGATTTCGCAGAACAATATCGGTTGCATATGGCGACCGCTGCGCTACTGGTGCATGCCGCATTCGCCGATACGGAGCTGCATGAAAGCGAAGTTGAAGTCATCCGCGCCCTGACCCGCAAACGCTTTGGTTATGACGACACGGTTCTGGACAATCTGATTATCAATGCGCAACTCTCCGGCAACAACTCCGTTCCGGTCAGAAACTTTCTCAACAATATTCAGGATAATTTTAACGACGAAGAAAAATTAAGCTTTTTCAACAATATATGGTCGGTTCTGGTCGCGGATGGAAAGATACATCCCTATGAGCAGAAACTCGCCGATTTCCTCGCCCAAAAACTCGGGATTCCGGACAACAAACACGAAGAAATCAAGAAACAGGCCATGCAGAAAAGCGGGCTTTTTTAAGATCATTCAATTCAATAGCAGAAACGACTTCAAGGGCGGCGATCCGAACCGGACGGACGCTTTTTTGATTTTTGCTGCGCGCCGGCAACAACATCCGTCCGCGTTGCCTGTTGCTGCAACGATGCAAGATAGGCAGGCTGCGGCTTTACCTCCTGTGCGATAGATAGCGGCGTTTTGCCGTCCTTGTCACGCTGGTGTGCCTTGCCGCCATGCGCCATAAATTGTTCGACCAGCCATTGATCCCCGCGCAAAACCGCATAATGCAAAGGTGTTTTTCCGGTGTTTTTATCCGGAAGATTGGGGTTCGCCCCCGCCTCCAGCAGTTTTTCAACGATTCCCTGCATTTTCTTGCGATCCAGCTCCATCGCATAAAGCAACGGCGTTTTGCCGTCTTTATCATAGACATTGGTGACCGCATTGAATTTCAGCAAAACATCGACACATCCCGCTATATCGGCAACATTGTCTTTTTTCAAAAGAACCGTCAAAGGTGTCGCATTCTGCTTTTTATCAAGAATATTCGGATCGGCTCCGGTAAACAAAAGCACGCGCAACACATCGGTCGTATTGATATTCTTCCAGTGCCACGGATCGCAGGCGAAATGCAGCGGCAGATAGCCTTCACCGCGGCTGGGCATTGCGTTCATATCCGCACCTTTTTCAGCCAGCAAAGACACGTATTTTAATTCGCCTTTGGAAATCGCATATTGAATAGGCGTGCGCCCGTCCGCATCATAGACATTCACATCAACACCGTATTTCAACAGCGCCGGCGCGAGCTCTTCAGAGCCGAAATCAAGAATCTGATGCAGCAGCGGCGCATTCTCCATACCGAACATCTCCGGCCGGTTCAGATTGACCTGCACACTGCGATGGGACAGCAACGCATCCAGAACCTCGGAATAACCGCGTTTGAATGCCAGCATAACGGGCGTCATCTGTCCCGCCTCTGCCCGCAAGGGATCCGCCCCCCATGACAGCAGTTTTTTTACCGTTTCCGGCTTGTCTTCGGCAACAGCTTTATACAGCGGCGTTTCGCCGCGACTGTCGGGTTTATTGAGATCAATCCCCGCCTTGCGGAGAATATCGAGCATATCAACAGCATCGCGGGAGATAATGCGGTCGATCACCGTCGTGCCGTATGTGTCATCGGCGGCCAGATACGGATCGGCCTTGTTTTGCAGCAAAACCCGGAACATATCCGTATTGCCTTCGGAAACGGCAACATGCAGCGCCGTCTGGCGGCTGATATTATAAGCGTTGACATCCTGTCCGTCCTCAAGGTATTTCAACACCTGATCAACACGCCCGCGTCGCACCGCACGGAAAAAACCGCTTTGTTCCAGCCCTTTTTCAATATTGTCCTTATCAACAATATTGTTGAATGTGTCTTTCAGACTGTCGAGAAGGTTTTTTTTCGGTTGTTTTTGTGACATGGTCATCTGCCGTTTGCCGCCTTGCATCATCTGCAATAAAATCTGATGAATTTTGATAAATTTAAAGTGCAGTTTTTGTAACACTATTTCCGGAAGAAGACAAGTTTTATTTTCCAATATGCCTTTACGGCAAATTATTATAATTCTTGACTTGATGATGCGGAAAGGCTAACCTTGCCCTAAAGTTAATATTGTTTCAATTTTTTTTAAGCGAGATCAAGAACATGTTCGGAGGATATTCCTTTTCCCAGCTTGGTGCCATCGCGGTGACAGCTGTCACATTCGGCATTCTCGCCTCAACAGTTGTCGGCCTTGCCATGACTGCGGCTCTTCCGGCAACGGCGGCTGCCGCATCGGTGATCGGTTTTACCTCGACAGTGGCCAGCGTCATGGGTTTTCTGGCCGGATTTCCGGCAGGTCTGAAACTGCATGAAAAAATTTCCGACACGTATCACGGGCTGAAACGCCGCCGTCAGAACCCTGCCATCCGCAAGCCGCGTGCTGCAGCGTCCCTGCGCCATGCGCAGATGAATCAAAAGCCGAGTATACTGAAAAAGCTGACGAGCGTATTCAAGCGCAGCCAGAAAGCCAACACAAATAAGGCGAACAAAGCGAATGATGCCGTCATTCAGGTGATCGATACATCACCGCAAAAACCGGCGCAGAAAAAACCGGGCGCGAAATAAGCACGAAAACCGGATTATAAAAAAGCACGGAAAAGATTTCCGTGCTTTTTGTTTGTTTTTTTCTCGTTCCGGAACGACCCTCAATCACGCAGCCAGCGCAATTTTTGCCTCCAGACGCTCAAGGCGGCGCATCATGCGCTGCTTTTTTGCCTCATCAAGATTGCCGTCTTCTTCCAGCATTTTCATACGCTCGTCCAGACGGTCGCGCTCATGCGTCAACTCGGCGCGGTCAAGTTCGTCAACCATCGCCGCATCCTCGGCCAGCAATGTGCAGACATTGCCGTTCACATCGGCAAAACCGCCCGAAACAAAAACGCGGATAGAGCTTCCGTCTTCACGATCAATCACAGCCACGCCGTCACGCAAAGATGACAGCAGCGGCGCATGATCGGCCAGAATACCGAAATCACCTGCCGCGCCCGGCACTGTAACCATGCGGATATTTTCCGACAGCAACACCGCCTCCGGCGAAACCAGAGAAAAATGGAAAAGACCCGCTGTTTCTGTATTGGCCATCGTTTCTTTCGCCTTTTTAGGTTGTTATGCCGCTTCCCGCGCCATTTTCTTGGCTTTTTCCACAGCTTCCTCAATCGTACCGACCATATAGAAGGCCGATTCCGGCAGATGGTCGTAATTGCCGTTAACGATTTCCTTAAAGCCGCGCACCGTATCTTCCACCTGAACAAAAATACCGGGGGAGCCTGTAAAGACCTCCGCGACATGGAAGGGCTGTGACAGGAAGCGCTGGATTTTCCGCGCACGGGCAACGGTCAGCTTGTCCTCCTCGGACAGCTCGTCCATCCCCAGAATGGCGATGATATCCTGCAGCGCCTTGTAATCCTGCAATGTTTTCTGAACCTGGCGGGCAATGGCGTAATGCTCCTCGCCCAGAATACGCGGATCCAGAATACGGCTGGTCGAATCCAGCGGATCAACCGCCGGATAAATGCCCAGCTCCGCAATCTGGCGCGACAGAACCGTCGTCGCGTCAAGGTGGGCAAATGACGTGGCCGGCGCAGGATCGGTCAAATCGTCCGCGGGAACGTAAACCGCCTGAACCGAGGTGATCGAACCTTTGTTGGTCGAGGTAATGCGTTCCTGCAACATGCCCATCTCCGTGGCCAGCGTCGGCTGGTAACCGACCGCCGAGGGAATACGCCCCAAAAGCGCGGAAACCTCGGCACCCGCCTGCGTAAAGCGGAAAATGTTGTCGATAAAGAACAGAACGTCCTGCCCTTCCTCGTCACGGAAATATTCCGCCTGCGTCAAACCTGTCAGCGCCACACGCGCACGTGCGCCCGGCGGCTCGTTCATCT
>SKHU01000134.1 GCA_007116755.1 Alphaproteobacteria bacterium | reverse complement strand
TCGGACAGCAGCCATTTTTTGCCCAGAGCGGAAGAATTAACCTCCAGCGCGGGGGCTTTTATTTTCTCCGCCTCCGCCGCCTGCAGGGTATTTTTTTGTCTGTCTTCCGCTTCGCTTTTCTGTATCTGTTCTGTCATTTATAAAACAGGTCTCCCTTCCTGTCATTCCCGCGCAGGCGGGAATCTTTCAACCTTGCGCCAAGCAACATATAAGATGCCCGTTTTCACGGGCATGACCTTGTTTTTTAAAACGCATACCATGTTTTGCGGTCGAAATTATGCGTTGCCTCAATATTGCGCACGGTTCCTGTTTTGGAGCGCATCACGATCGAGGTTGTTTTTGCGCCGTGCGGATATTTGCGAATGCCTTTCAGCATCGTGCCGTCTGTCACGCCCGTGGCGGCAAAAACGACATCACCTGACGCCATATCCGTCACGCTGTATTTGCGGTCAAGATCGGTAATGCCCCATTTTGCCGCGCGGTCTTTTTCCACGTCATTGCGGAAGGTCAAACGCCCCTGCATAAAGCCGCCGACACAGCGCAACGCCGCTGCCGCCAATACACCTTCGGGTGCGCCGCCTGAGCCGATATAAAGATCAACGCCCGAATCCGGTTCGGTCGTGGCAATTACGGCGCTGACATCGCCATCGGGAATCAGCATGATCCGCGCCCCCGCCGCACGTACATCGGCAATCAGTTTTTCATGGCGCGGCCGGTTGAGAATGCAGACGACCAGCTCATCCGTATCCACGCCCTTGATCTGCGCCAGCGCCTGCAGGTTTTTTTCCACCGGATAGTCAAGATCCATCATACCGTCGGGCACGGAAAAGCCGCAGGCGATTTTGTCCATATACACATCGGGCGCGTTCAGAAAGCCGCCCTTTTCCGCCAGCGCAATCACGGCAAGCGCATTCGGTCCGCCCTGCGCGGTGATGGTCGTGCCTTCCAGCGGGTCAAGGGCAATGTCGAATTCCGGCGCGTTTCCGCCCATACCGACCTCCTCGCCGATATAGAGCATCGGTGCCTCGTCGCGTTCGCCCTCGCCAATGACGACCGTCCCGCGGATATAAAGGCTGTTCAGCGCCTTGCGCATCGCATCTACGGCTGCCTGATCGGCGGCTTTTTCATCTCCGCGTCCCATTTGGCGGGAGGCGGCCAATGCGGCAGCCTCGGTCACACGCACGACTTCCAGAGCCAGATTGCGATCCTGAAACGGGCGGATTTCCTCTTTGTTTTCGGGGTTGGGGGCATTGTCAAAAACAGGCTTGGGATTGGCAGTCATGAGCGGTGTCCTTTCATTTAAGGATTAAATTTCTTCCGTACCGCCAGGGATTTCAACACGCAGTACGCAAGGCTTTTCCTGTACGGCATCCAGCGCGGCGAGCGCGGCAAGCGCATCACGCACAGCGGCCTCTTTCGCCTTATGAGTTATCATAATCAAAGGTACACTTTTCGCGCCGCCCTGTCCATACTGTAATATGGATTTCATCGAAACTTTATGATCGCGCAGCACGGCCGTGACATCGGCCATCACGCCGATTCTGTCTTCTACCGTCAGGCGCAGGTAAAACCGGCCTTCGCGGCTGTCGAACGGTACCGTTTTTTCCGTTTCGACAAATGCGCCGGAGGGCGGGACATTGCCGCGGGCAATATCGACAAGATCGGCAATCACCGCCGAAGCTGTGGCATTTCCGCCCGCCCCTGCCCCGACATACAGCGTCGGCCCGACACGGTCGCCTTCAATAAACACAGCATTGGTTGCGCCTTCAACAGCGGCAAGGTTGGACTCCTCCGGAACCATGCAGGGCGCAACGGTCTGGACAACGCCGTCCGGCGTCAGCCGCGCAATCCCCAAAAGTTTGATACGATAACCAAGCTCGGCCGCATAATCGATATCCACCGCGGAAACATTGCGCAGCCCTTCGGTTTCGACATGCGCAAAATCCGGCCTGCCGGTAAAAGCCAGCGCGGATAAAATCGTCAGCTTGTGCGCCGCATCCACCCCGTCAATATCAAAAGACGGATCGACCTCGGCATAGCCTTCCTCCTGCGCCTGTTGCAAAGCCGTTTCAAAATCCAGACCGTTCCGCCACATTTCGGTCAGAATATAGTTGCAAGTGCCGTTGAGAATGCCGTAAACGGCGGAGATATGATTGGCGGCAAGCCCTTCACGCAAAGCTTTGATGATCGGGATACCGCCCGCCACAGCCGCCTCGAAAGCAAGTGCGCGCCCGTTTTTTTTGGCCAGCGCGAAAAACTCCGCGCCGTGATGCGCCAAAAGCGCCTTATTGGCCGTCACCACATCTTTGCCGTTTTGCAAAGCCTGCATAACAAGATTTTTTGCCGTGCCTTCGCTGCCGCCGACCAATTCGACGACGACATCAATATCGGGATTTTCCGCCATAGTTTCGGCATTATCCGCCCATGCGATACCGGACAGATCAATACCCCGATCCCTGCTTTTGTCACGCGCGGACACCGCTGCAATTTTGATTGCCCTTCCAGCGCGCGCCGCCAGCATCTCCTGTTCTTCCTGAATAATCTTAACAACAGATGCCCCGACCGTTCCCAGACCGGCAATTCCGATTTTCAATGTCGTATTTTCCGTCATATTTTAATTGATCCGCAATTCGACGCGGCGATCCTGCGGGTCGTCCCCTTCGCGGCTGTAGCTGTCGCCATAAGCCACGGTTTCGATCTGCGCCGCCGGCACACCGGCCCGGCGCAATTCACCGGCAACAGTTTCGGCGCGGCGGGCGCTCATCAGATGATTAACCCTCCGCCGTTCTTCGGGATCATTCGTGGAGCGCACCTCTTTACTGGCATATCCTGCAACACGAACACGGTTGCCGGAAACCGCGCGGGTAAACTCCTCGATCAGGCGGCGGTCTTTCGCGGAAAGCGCAGCCGATCCATAGCGAAAGAAAACTTTGTTGTCCACATGCGTTGCCGCCAGTTGCGGACGATCACGCTCTGACATTCCGGATGCGCCATAAGCGGCAACATGCCTTGTTTGTCTGCCGTCATCGAAAATATCAGGGTAAAAATGCACAGTCACCGAACCGTGGTTATAATAAAAATCCTGATGTCTGTGCGGCATATGTGCGGGCTGTCTGCGACGGCTTTGCGTATGCGTGTCCCGCCCGTAAACCGGCTCGTCGATCGAAAATACCGTAACACTGCCGCCGCTATAGCTTTCAACCTGCGGCTCATGCACCGGCAATTGCGGATAGGAGGGCTCGGGACGCCGTTCCATACGGCGCGGCGATTCCGTCACAACCAGAGACGGGCGCGGCTCATGCAAAGGCACCGGCGGCGTATATGAAGGCGCACGCCACGGATCCTCGACAGGCTCCGGTTCCAAAGATACGGCCTGTACAGGCTCCGGCAAGGGCGCGGCCACGGGTTTTTGAACCGGCACAGGCTGCACCGATTCTGTGGTCACGGGCGGCATTTCCCAGACTTCCGCATAATCCTCTACAGGAGCGGGAGCGGGAGCCGGAACAGGTTCGGATTTGGATGTCACAGCCGTTCCCGGCAAGGGGCGCGGTGACGCTTCCGGCGCGCCGGGAGGCTTCAAAACAAAAGCATCTTCCGTGGCAACGTTATAGCCGCCGTCATTTTTCAATTTATCTCCCATCCACTGGCCGAAACTCTGCATTTCCTGCCCGGGATGGCCGCAACCGCTTGTCAGCATGGCGACTGCCAAACTCAGCGTCAGGGCTTTTGCTTTCATCGTTTTCTCCAAAGCTGAATCGCTTTTCCTTATATTACATGCGGCAGAGTTTAGCATGTTCTATTTCTTAAAAAAACTACTATCCTGCGTCTTTTTCGCGATAGAGGGCGGCAAGCTGCACGTAATGCGCGGCAGAGTTTTGCCATTCCGCCTTCTCCTGCTCTGTCAGATCACGCATATGCCGCGCCGGACTGCCCGCCCAGAGCGTTCCCGACGGTACGGTTTTTCCCGGCGTCACCAAAGCACCCGCCGCGACCATTGCGCCTTTTTCGACTTTTGCACCATCCATCACACAGGCCTGCATACCGATAAATGCGCCGTCTTCGATTGTGCAGGCATGAATAAGCGCCATATGGCCGATGGTGACATCATCACCGATATACGTGCCCTGCAATGTCGAGGAAACATGCACCACTGTGCCGTCCTGAATATTCGTTCGCCGCCCGACAATGATGTTGTTGACATCGCCGCGCAACACACATCCGTACCAGATGCTGCTTTCACTGCCGATTTCAACCTCGCCCGTTACGACAGCGTTTTCCGCAACAAATGCATCCGCGGCAATCTGCGGCTGCAGATCATGGACACGCCGCCGCACCGTTTCGTAAAATTTTTTATCCATCTCTGCCAATTCCGTTTTTTTTGTTGTCCCTTTTTATACCACAGGCTTTGCCAAAGAAAAAAGGCGCTGTCTGAACACAGCGCCTTTTTCCAAAATTTCCGGCAAAAATCTTAACGTTTTGCCCACTGCATGCCGCGACGTGCTTTGCGGCGGCCGTATTTTTTCCGCTCGACCACGCGGCTGTCGCGCGTGAGCATGCCTGCTTTTTTCAAAGCGGGGCGGAATTCGGGATCGAAATTGATCAATGCGCGGGAAATA
>SKHU01000034.1 GCA_007116755.1 Alphaproteobacteria bacterium | reverse complement strand
CAGCCGCTCCTTGATATTGACGGAATAGGCGGTGTTTTCCAGTACCGCGCCCATCTGCTCGGCAATCGACATGAACAGGTTGTTGAAAACCTCCAGAATCACGGGATCGGCTTTTTCGGTGTCAATGCCGGTATTTTGCGCCGCCGCATCGGTTTTGCGGGTCAAAACCAGATTGTCGTGCGCATCCTGAACGGCCTGCCAGCCCGGTTCAAGGACGGTTGTGCCTGTTTCCTCGCGGATGATGGCGGGGCCGTCAATCACATGCCCGTCCGGCAATGCGGCGCGGTCATAAACGGGGGTGTCATAGGATGTGCCGCGTATATAAACATCGACCCTGTCCAGCGGATCGGCGCTTTTTTCGCTGTTGAAAAAACGCTGCGCGCCGCCCTGCGCATAGGATTTTCCGACGGTTTCCACGGCGGCGGCCTCGACGATCAGCGCCGCTTCGGGCATCAGGAAGCCGTAATACTGCAAATATTGTTTTTCAAAATTTTCAACAGTCTCTTCATATGTGCCGAAGGGCACAATCTGCGCCTTATCCGTGCCGTCATAGCGGATATGCAGGCGGCGATGATGGGTCAGCGCATCGGCGGTGAAATTCTGTTTTTGCATTTCTGCTGCGGTTTGTGTGATCAGATCGTCAAAAATTTCCGTGAGCTGCGAAAGCGTGCCGGATTCCAGAGGCTGCTCGACGCTTTTCTCGCGCATCGCCGTTGTTGCCGCCAGCCCCATACCATAGGCCGAAAGCACGCCCGCAAAGGGATGCAGGTAAATCCGCCGGATGCCCAGCACATCGGCAACCGGACAGGCATGCTGCCCGCCCGCGCCGCCGAAACAGGCCAGCGTGTATCCGGTAACATTGTAGCCGCGCTGGATCGATATTTTTTTGATCGCATCGGCCATATTCAAAACCGCAATATCCAGAAAGCCCTGCGCCACCTGCTCGGGGCTGCGTTTTTCACCGGTTTCCTGTTCGATGTGCGCGGCAATATCTTTGAATTTTTCCGCGACGATCTCCCTGTCCAGCGGCCGGTCGGCATTTTCTCCGAAAATATGCGGAAAAAATTCCGGCCTGAGCTTGCCCAGCATGACGTTGCAATCCGTTACGGTCAAAGGCCCGCCCTTGCGATAGGCGGCAGGGCCGGGATCGGCACCCGCGCTGTCCGGCCCGACACGCATGCGCATACCGTCAAAAAAACAGATCGACCCGCCGCCTGCGGCAACGGTATGAATATCCATCATCGGCGCACGGATGCGCGCGCCCGCAATCACCGTATCAAAGCGGCGTTCGTATTCGCCCGCAAAATGCGCGACATCGGTCGAGGTGCCGCCCATATCGAAACCGATGATTTTGTCAAAACCCGCCGCTTTTGCCGTTTCCGCCGCGCCGACAATACCGCCGGCAGGGCCGGAGAGAATGCAGTCCTTGCCCGCGAAAAGATGCGCATCGGTCAAGCCGCCGGAAGAGCGCATGAACATCAGCGGCACATCTTTAACTGCCGCGGCAACACGATCGACATAACGCCGCAAAATCGGCGAGAGATAGGCATCAACCACGGTCGTATCGCCGCGCCCGACCAGCTTGATCAGCGGGGCGACGGCATGGCTGACCGAAATTTGCGAAAAACCGGTTTTTTTTGCGATTTCTGCGGCCTGTTCTTCATGTTTCGTATGGCGGTAGCCGTGCATAAAGACGATGGCACAGCTGCGGCAACCATTTGCAAAGGCGTTTTGTAAATCTTTTTCCAGCGCAGCGGTATCCAGCGGCCGGATTTCCTCCCCCTCTGTGCCGAAACGCGCATCGGCTTCGATGACATCGCTATAAAGCATCTCGGGCATTACGATCTGTCGCGCAAAAATATCCGGCCGTGCCTGATAGCCGATACGCAGCTGGTCTTTGAAACCTTTGGTGATGACCAGAACGGTTTTCTCGCCTTTGTGCTCCAGCAGCGCGTTGGTGCCGACTGTCGTGCCCATCTTGACATGCGCGATGATACCGCTGTCAATTTCTGCGCCGCGATCCATGCCTGTCAGGCGGCGGATGCCTTCGATGGCGGCATCTTCATATTGTCCGGGATTTTCCGACAAAAGCTTGTGCGTCACAAAGCCGCCCGACGGGTCGCGCGCGACGATATCGGTAAAAGTACCGCCGCGGTCGATCCAGAATTGCCATTTATTGATATCTGTGTTTTTTTCTGCCGTCATAACGGCAATAAATTACCATTGCGGCGCGGAAAGCGCCATGTAAAAATAATCAGGCCAGTGTGCTGAGGGCAACGATACCGACACATCCGGTGATTCCGGCCATGACATAACCGTAGTTGGAAACCGAGGTTACGGCGTTTTTCAGCTCTTCCTTCAAAACCGGATTTTCGATTTTTAGTCTTTTGTCCAGAAAAGGATAGGCCAGCGGGATTGCCAGAAAAATCATCAGGAAATTGCTAATGAACAGCAGAAAACTGTTCAGCGCGTTTTCCCCGAAAAATACGCCCGCCAGAATGCTGCCGAGAATGCCGTAGGCAAAAATGCCCAGAGCGATGTTTTCCTCATGCGGGATGATTTTTTGATGGATTTTCTGAAATGAGGCATGCTTCAAAGATTTGCCCAAATAAAGCAGTGCCAGCACCAGCAAACAAAGCCCCGTAATGACTGCCATTGATCGTCTCCTGAAATATTATTTAATGAATTTGCGTTTCTTCAATCTCCGCACGTGCCGGAGAGGTGAATTCACGGGGTTTGTCCGGCTGTGCCATCAGTGCCGGCGGCTGTTCGCCGCGCAGACGGACATAGCTGACAACATTCTCCACGCCGCGTGCGTTGCGGGCGACTTCGATGGCGCGTTCCAGCTCCTGATCGTCCTGCGCCACACCCATCAGATAGACAACGCCGCCAACCGTATCAACAGTGTAGTTGATGGACTGGATATCGGGGCTGAAGGTCATGCGTGTGCGGATATTGGCTGTTGTCATGCTGTCGCCGACATAGCCGCGAAAGCCGCGCCCGTCATCGACATTGACCTCGTTGATCACCTCGCGCACGCCGTCGGCCAGCCAGGCCAGACGTACCGCGTCAACACGCATATCGGGATCGGGAACCGTGCCGGTGATCAGCACGCGCCCTTCGCGTACCGTCATGGAAAGTTTGCGGTACATGTCGAAATCATGTTTGAACCACAGATCATGAATCTGCAGACGGATCGCCGCGTCATTGCCCGCGACTTTCAGGCCGCCTTCGCGTGCGGCGGCAACACCGAGCGTTGTGCCGCCGGTCAGCGCCACAGTGGTCGGCGTACAACCGGCCGGAACGGTCATCAAAATGCAGATCAGTGCGGCCAGCAAAATATTTGCGGGTTTCGGACGGCGGTGTTGTAAAATGCGATTATTCATGGCTCTTGATTTCTCCCCCGGAAAGGCACTGGATGTTTTTTATTTTTGAGGTGCTGTGAATTCCCTAGCAAATACGGCAGGGCGGCGTATAAATCCTGAGAGTTCCGGATCATGCCGCTGGAATTCATTCTAATATATTCCGCGCGTAAACCCAAGAGATTTTTAAAGAGACCGTTTTCAGCTGCCGCTTTGCCACGCATTCTGATGCCAGCGCGGCCACCGCCGGAAGGAGGTGACGATCATCACGTCAAACCGCAGATCGCAGCCCTCAAGCTGCGGCCGTTCGGCCAGAAAAAGACGTGCGGCGTTTTCGATACGGCGCATGGCGGTGGGGCGCACGGCTTCGCCGCCCTGCGTTTCCGTGTTGCGCGCCTTGACTTCGATAAAGGCAACGGTACCGCCGCGTGCGGCAATCAGATCAATTTCTCCCTGCGGCGTTTTGAAACGCCGCGCCACTATGCGCCAGCCGCGGCAGAACAGGTAAAGGGCACAGAAGCGCTCTGCCCAGAGGCCTTTGCGGTAACGCGCGGTTTTATCCGTTCTTTTCACCATCGCGCAAATCCTGAATGCGGTTGTAGAGATCGCGTTTTTTCAAACCCGTTTCCTGCGCCAGCGCAGCAGCCGCATCCTTGACCGATGTTTCCGAGGCGGCGGCTTTTCGTAGCAGCGTATCAAGTTTTTCAACCGCGGGAAGGGCGGCGTTTTTGTCGGGCGGGGCGATGACCAGCGTGATCTCGCCTTTGATTTGATGGGTGCGGCAATGGTCGATCAGGCCGGAAAGCGGGGCGCGGATGACTTCCTCATAACGTTTGGTCAATTCGCGCGCCAGCGCTGCCTCGCGTTCGCCGAAAACGGCACACATATCTTCAAGACAGGGCAGGATGCGCCGTGCGGTTTCATAAAAAACCAGTGTTGCCGGAATCTCTGCCAGTTTTTGCAGCTCTTTTTTGCGTGCGACCGTTTTTGCCGGCAGAAACCCGCTGAACAGGAAACGGTTGACCGGCAGCCCCGACAGCGTCAGCGCCGTGACGGAGGCGCAGGCACCCGGAACGGAATAGACGGGCAGCCCCGCTTCGATACAGGATTTTGCCAGACGATACCCGGGATCGGACAACAGCGGCGTTCCCGCATCGGACACCAGCGCCACGGTTTTTTCGCCCTGCTGCAGAATACCGAGCAGCTTTGCCGCCGCCTGTTCCTCATTATGGTCGTGATAGGAATAAAGCGGTGCTTTCAGCCCGTAGGCGCTTTTCAGCT
>SKHU01000281.1 GCA_007116755.1 Alphaproteobacteria bacterium | reverse complement strand
CGGTTTTTTTATATTCTCCGGCTTTTCATCTGTTTCCGCTGTTTTCTCCGCATCTGTCTTCGTTTCCGAAACGGGTTTTTCCGGTGTTTTGACAAAAACCAGCAACAGCCCGATCAATCCGGCTGCGGCCAAATAAAGATCGGCAGAAATCTCCAGTGCCAGAGCCGTGCCCATTTCAACGGCCAGCCACAGCGCCGGCGGCAAGGCCAGCAAAAACGGAAGTTTTCCCCGCATCATCAGAAAAAACGCAACCGTCAGGATGACTGTCGGCGCGGGTGTCATGCCTGCGATACGAATTTGGCCGGCCGCATCCCCTGCGGCATAATCCGCCACGGGATAAATCACAAGCGCCAGCAATGCAAAAACCGCTGCCGCATATCCCGACACATCCGCTTTCAGGCGGAATTCCGGCGCGTCACGGCCGGGGCCGTAATACAAAAACAAAAACAGCGCCTGCGTTACGAACAGCGCCGCAAACAGGCTGGCCAGAAAATTGATCTCCTCAAAATAGTAAAAATGGAATGCCACTCCCGTCCACAGCCAGAACGCGCCCAGCACGGCGCAGATGATGCGGCCGGAATTTTTGCCGGAATTTTTGGCAGGACGCAGCGCCAGATACAGCGCATAAAGCGCGGCAGCAAGCACAAGAAGATGCAGCGGCCAGAACGCGGCATTGTAATCGGCATACAGGGCGATCAGGGATTCATGGGAAAAAGGCAGCATGGGAAATATCCTTTATTTTTCAAACTTCATTCTATCATTGAAAAGTGTTTTATCCGTTAAAAACCTGTGACATAATCCGCCATTTTGCGGCGCGTTTGCGCATCGGGCAGCATGCCGCCCATCGCTTCCATATTCTCCAGCATATGCTCAATGCGGGTTGTCGCCGGAATAGCGCAGGTGATCTCCGGACGGGTGATGATATATTTCAAAAAAAACTGCGCCCAGTTGCGGCTGCCGGTTTCCTCCCGCGCCCATGCGGGCAGCGGCCGCCCTGCAACAACGTCAAACAGCCGCCCCTGCCGGAACGGGCGGTTGGCAATCACGGCAATGCCGCGTTCCTCTGCCAGCGGCAGCAGCCGGTTTTCCGCCGCGCGGTCAAGAATATTGTAAGTGAGTTGTACAAAATCGATGTTTTCATCTGTCATGATTTTTTCCAGCTCCGCATGGCGCAGCCCGTGCGAGGTCGTCATACCGATATAGCGAATCCGGCCTTTCTCGCGCAGATCATACAGGGTTTTCAGATGTGTCTGCCAATCGACCAGATTATGCACCTGCATCAGATCGAATTTTTCGATTCCCCACAATGTTTGCGATTCTTCAATTTGTGCGCGGCCGCGTGCCGCCGTGCTTTGCCAGACACGCAAATCCGGTACTTGCGTCCAGATTTTACCTGCAGAAAAGATGCGCGACGTATCCGGCCCGTCGATTCCGTGCAGAATGTCGATTGCGCGGCCGAGAACCGCCTCGGACGAGCCGTACATCGGCGAAGAATCAATCATTCCCCCGCCCATTGCCAGAAATCCGCGCAGCACCATCATGCGCCGTTCCAGCAATTCGGGGTTGCGGCCTGTATTGAACGTAATCCATGTGCCCATGCCGATGGCGGGAATTTTCTCGCCGCTGGACGGAATAACCCGCGGCCGCACATCCCGCATGATCTGCATGATGTCTTCCGGAGGCAGCGCCATGGCAGGCGGAACGGCCAGACCGGCCGCCAGCGCCGCCGCGCCGCCGAGAAACGCCCTGCGGGTTATGGTGCTGTTATTACTGTGATTTATATTTCTGTTTTTAAAGGACAACTTGCTTTTCCGTTTTGAAAAAAACTATAATTTGATTGTAGAAGAAATCACCCGATTTGGCGAGGCGGATAAGAAAATGCGGCAGGTTTTAAAAATTATTGCGACAGTATGCTTTTTCGGCCTCAACATCGTCATTATCGGTTTCTGCCTTTTGGATATGGCGGGAGGGGAATTCGATCTGGCGCTGCCGGCTTTTGTCACCTATACCGCCACGCTGGGTCTGGCCTGTCGTCAAAAGCGCAACAACTATACCGCAATTCTGGCGACTTTTGTGCTGGTGGCCAATATTTTCTGGGCGCTGGCGCTGTTGCTGCTGGCGCTGATTGCCGATACCGTCACGGGATGGATGCTCGGCATCGGAGCGCTTGCCGCATTTTTCAATATCGGTTACGTCTCATGGCGGCTTTCGCGCCCCGTCACCTATTAAACCTTTACATGGCGGGAAAAATCGTCTGGTATAGACGGGAAACATCACAAGAGATATTGAAAAGATATTGAAAGGCGGGATTTATGAGAAAACGGAGAAATTTTTTTTCGGCCGCGCGCGACAGCGCTGCGATTTTCTGCACGGTGCTGCTGCTTTTGACGGCGGGTCTTTCCGGTGCGGCAGCGCAGGGGGTTCCCTCTCCGGAGGAGGTTACCGAATGGCAGATGGCGGCGGATGCCGGTGATGCCGATGCGCAAACGGCGCTGGGCATGATGCGGCTTTCGGGGCAGGGTGTTCCGCAGGATGTACAAAAAGGCATCGCCTATCTGACCACAGCGGCGGAAGCCGGCCATACGCATGCGCAATATATGCTGGGTCTTGTGTACGGCACGGATCTTTTCGGGGCGGAGCCCGATTCCGTACAGGCGCGTAAATGGCTGCAGGCCGCATCTGACCAAGGTTACCGGAAAGCGGCGCAAATGCTGGAGGCGCTGGATAGCGGTGCGATACAAACCAGCTCTGAAACCATTGAAGAGCTCAAACAACGCGCGGAAAGCGGCGATGCCGAGGCGCAATATCTGCTCGGCTCGCGCCACCGCAACGGTTTCGGAGTCGCGGCGGATAATGAAAAAGCCTTCCGGTTGCTGCATGCCTCGGCACAGCAGGGGCATGCGCTGGCGCAATCCGATCTCGGCATCATGCTCAGCAATATCGGCGAAGACGAGAAAGCCGCGCACTGGACAGAAAAAGCCGCCAAACAGGGCGTGGTCAATTCGCAGTATTTTCTGGCGCGGCTTTACGCGGACGGGCGCGGCGTTGAACGCGATCTGGAAAAAACCCTGTTCTGGCTGACACAGGCCGCGCAGCAGGGCGACCCGCGCGCGATGGAGAATTTGCGCGAGCTTCTGGAATAAAAATGGGCGACACAACGCAAAGCGGCAATGCGAAGGAAGTGATTTTCAAATCCGTCTTCGGGCAGGATTGGGATGTCCTGCCGCCCGTCATGAAAAAACATTATTTTCACCGCGCTTTCAGCCGCGACCGGCTGAGCGTTGCCGGAAAAATGGATATTCAGACCTCGATCGCCGCGAAGATTTTCTCGCCCTTCATGCGGCTGTTCGGGGCGCTGGCACCGTTTGACGCAGAGGATATTCCCGTCACCGTACATATGACTGCGGCACCCGACAGCCGCGATTATCATTTCCACCGCATTTTTGAGAGGCCGGGGAAAAAACCCTATCATTTCCGCTCGCGCATGGTACAAATCAAAGGGAATGATATTGTCGAGTTTATGCGTTTCGGTCTGGGCTGGCGCATGAATTATCTGTGGCGGGACGGCAAGGTTGTTTTGCAATCGCGCGGCTTTGTCTGGCGGATTTTCGGCAAGCTTGTGCCGCTGCCGCTGGGTCTGCTGCTCGGCACGGGCTATGCGGAGGAAGAGGCAACGGGCGAAAACTCCTTCCGCATGTATATGGATTTGACGCATCCGCTCTGGGGAAAAGTGTATATTTACAAAGGCGAATTTGAAATTATCAGGCAGGAGGAAAAATCATGACACAAGGGGAAGTCGGGGCGCTGATCTCGAAATGTTTTGCGGTGTTTGCCGCCTTCAAGGCCATGGATATGTTTTTTCCGCTTTTGTCGGTCGGCGCGATGTCTTCACAGGTGCCGAACGGAATGGGATCTGTCGTCGGCGTGTATTCCCTGTCGGTTTTGTTTTACGGCGGGCTGGCTTTTCTGTTCTGGACGCAGGCGGAAAAAATCGGCGCGCATCTTGCCGGTGAAGAGAAAAAGAATAAAAAAGCAACGGCGCTGCCGGGCGAACAGGGGATGACGCTGCTTTTTGTCGGCACGGGCTGTTTCCTGCTGGTGCGCAGCGTGTCCTATCTGCTGGCCTTTGTTCCGGGCGGCGGCGGCGGTTTGGCGGCGCTGCTGGCGATGGCGTTGCATGTTGCACTGGCGGCGGCGTTTATCCTCGGCGCGGAAGGTCTAAAAGACGCGGTGCTGAAACTGCGGCGCACAGGCACGGATTATGATGCTGCGTCCGCGCCGAAGAAAAAAGGCAAAAGCTAAAAATGGCGGCACATCCGGCGCGGGTATTGGTGATCGGCGCGCGCGGCAATTTCGGCGCACGGATTTCCGCCCGTCTGGCACGGGAGAAAAATATTCAGCTGATTGCCGCAGGGCGGAATGCGGAACACTGCACAGCTTTCGCCGCATCGCTGCAAAACGCCGTACATCCCGTGAAAACGGCGGCGCTGGACGTGACGCAGGACGACATGGCCGAACGCATCGGTGCCATCGCACCGGATATCGTCATTCATACCTCCGGCCCGTTTCAGGAACAGAGCTATAAAGTCGCGGAAGCCTGTATTGCCGCAGGCAGCCACTATATTGATCTGGCCGATGCGCGCGATTTTGTCGTCAATATCAAAGCGCTGGACGAGGCGGCGCAGGATG
>SKHU01000035.1 GCA_007116755.1 Alphaproteobacteria bacterium | reverse complement strand
ATTATCTGGTACACATTTCATACCGAGCTGAAAAGCGGTATACGCTGGGTGCGCGTTGCCGAGTTAAGACTGGCAATGGCAATTCACGGCGAGGATCATGTTATCGTGCATCCGCGTTACGGGCCGCAGCGGCTGGATGTCTGGTATAATTTTCTGCGCCACGTCAATCCCGATGACCTGAGAGGCCGCGAGATCGAGGCCTCGACTTTCATAACGCAGGAAGCTATCAAATTCTATTTTATGATTGTGATGTGTCTGTTCGGCGTATGGGCGATCTTTAAAGGGCCCGGTACAAAATTTAAACGGCGTATGAGTCTGGAATCGGTTATCAACGAACATGCGAAGAATTTTCCTGTTATCGCGCCTTTTGTCAAACTCGACCCCCGCAAATTGAAATCGCGCCCGCCCGGAAGTCCCGTCCCCGAGAATCTGCCTCTTTTTGCCGAGGCACTCAGCCCCGAGGAGTGGATTGCCTATCACAATATTCCTTATATCAATAAGAAACTGGATCGTGAAAAGGCATTTCAGGCGCTTGTATTGCAACTGGGTGAACGCTGGCGCGGACCGGAGCATCTGCCGTTACATATGCGCGCGCTTTATGCCGCATTTGCCCTGAAAGCTATTCGCAAACGCAAGGAAAGCGACGAGCTTCTCAACGAATTGTCGATAGCATGGAGCCATGACAAGGGGCTGAAAATCCCCGCCAAGGTGAAAAGCAGGATCAATAAAATCATCAAGGATCCTAAAGTTCACGCGGCAGTAACAAAATATGCCAACCGTCACGCCTTTCAGGCTACGGCCATGCTGCGCGCCCTGAACCGTGCCCGTGACGAGGGCGGCGTTCTGGCATCCGCGCAATTTGTCTGGCTGCGCGGCTATGACCGTACGTTGTGGTATCCGCTGAACAATCTGGGGCGCAAAGCCTATCATGCCGAGGCAATGGGCGCTATGACCCATTATACTTATGAAATTATTGCCGGACAGCGTATTCCGACACCGAAATTCGATGATGCGATCCGCGGTCTGGAGGAATATGTCGGCGGTCCGGCCGGACGCCCGATTCCAAAACGGGAAAAGGGCTGACATTCCGGGACTCTGTTAATAGAATAAAGAGATTTAACGGTTAATATTGGAAAGAGGAGCAAAGAGAAAATGTCGGCAAGAACAACGGCAAAAACAACGGCAAGAGTGATCGGTGATGCGCTGGTGCTGGATCTGGGCACGGCGGATACGCGCTCTGTCTGGCGGTGCAGTATGGAGAAACTGGCGCATGCCGGATTCGGTGTGAAGGTAAAAAACAAGAAACATTTGCTTGTCATTACCACATCGGAGAAGGAAGAGGAAATTGCCGCGTTTTCAGCAAAAGAAGAGGCCGAAAAGGCGCTGGGAATCATTACGGATGCGTTTATGGCGCATCGCAGCAGCAAGGATCCGCGCGCCCCGTTTTACAAACGCGCGTGGTTTTACATTCTCCTGTTCCTGATTTTGATGTTTGTCTTTTTCAGCTTTGGAAAACCGCCGCGTGATGCGGAAATCCAAACGCGGGCGGATGCGCCGCGCGGCAGTGTCACACAACCGCGTCAGCAGGGGGGGCAACAGATGCCGGTACGTCCCGGTGTGCCTGTTCCTGCAGATCAGATTTTTGGTGATTAAAAGGGATAGCAAGAAACGAAAGCAGAGAAAACGGAACGGAAATTGTAATCAGGCATGGCGATTAAATCGAAATATCAGCATAAAAGGGAGCAGGTTCTTCGGGACGCGCGCCCCCTTACGACGCGAATTGCCGATGTTCTGCGCCAGGGCAGTTTTGCCGCTACCGTGTTCTTGGGGTCGGCCTATCTGATCTATGCCGATCCGACGGCAGCAATGGGGGCGGATCTGGTTTTGCTTTTAAATATCTTCTATTTTTTATGGCTGATCGGTCAAAAAACCACCCTGCCGTTCAAACTGCCGAAAACAGCAAAAGCAACTGATAAAAACAATCAGAAACCGGACGGGAAATACGGCAAGGCCGAGGGTATTCTGTATCTTGGAAATGAACAGGAGACGGGGGAGGAAATATGGTTCACCAACTCTGATGCGCGGACACATATCCTTTACCTCGGTACGACGGGTTCGGGTAAAACCGAAGGGCTGAAGTCCCTCTCTACCAATGCGTTGTGCTGGGGGTCGGGCTTTATCTTCATTGACGGTAAGGCCGATACGGATTTGTGGAGCAGTATTTCGGCACTGGCGCGGCGTTTCGGGCGCGATGACGATCTTCTGATTATGAACTATATGACAGGTAATGCGGAGGGACGCATTGCCTCCAACACGATGAACCCGTTTTCCAGCGGTTCGGCCTCCTATCTGACCAACATGCTTGTCAGCCTGATGCCCGATGCCGAAGGCGATAACGCGATGTGGAAAGAACGTGCGGTGGCGCTGGCCTCGTCACTGATGCCCTGCCTTGTCTACCGGCGGGAGAAACAGAATATCCCGCTGAATGTCAGCGTTATCCGGAAAGCGCTGGAATTCAGCGAAGTTATTAAAATGTCGCGCGATCCAAGTATTCCCGAAACCATGCGTATCTCTATCCACGGTTATCTGAGTGAACTTCCGGGATATAAGGACGAAGTCTTCGACGATGACGGCAAGGAAAAACCGATGGGGCCTGATGGGCCGATGGAAGATACCTCTGTTCCGCGCCAGCAGCACGGCTATCTGTCGATGCAGTTTACGCGTTCCCTGCAATCGCTGGGCGATGATTACGCCTTTATCTTTGATACGCAGGCGGCGGATGTTGATATGATGGATGTGGTACTGCAACGCCGTATTCTGATCACGCTGATTCCGGCGCTGGAAAAATCCAGTGACGAAACGGCCAACCTCGGTAAAATTATTGCCTCGACGCTGCGCGGTATGATGGGCGCGACACTCGGCTCGACGGTAGAGGGGGCATCGGAAACGGCGATCGAAAACAAGCCGACGCGTTCGGAAACGCCGTTTATGGCGATTTTCGATGAGGTCGGGTATTATACCGCACAGGGTATGGCGGTGATGGCGGCGCAGGCACGGTCGCTGGGTTTCTGTCTGGTCTATGCGGCGCAGGATTTGCCGGCGCTGGAAAAACGCGTCAAGGAGGAAGCGCGTTCGATCACGGCCAACTGTAACATCAAGATTTTCGGCAAGCTGGAGGATCCGACGCAAACGAAAGACTTTTTCGAAAAAACCGTCGGCTCGGCCTATGTTGCGGAAATCTCCTCCTATTCCCGCGAGGCGGGATCAAGTTCTTACCGCGATACCAATCAGGCCTCGGTACAGGCGCGTGCGCGTGCCGATTACGACGAGCTGCGCGCATTTAAAGAAGGTCGTGCGGTTTGCGCTTTCGGCGAACGGGTCTGTGAAATACAGATTTATTACTGTAACCCCGGTATGGCCAAAGCCATGCGCGTCCAGCGTTTTCTGCCGATTATTCCGCCGGGTGAGGCGGTTGTGGACAGTATGCGCCGCGTTTCCGATATTCTCAAACGTCTGCGCAGCAAGAAATGGGATCCCGAAGCGCAACAACCCGTCACAGATACCTATGAGGATGTTGCCGCCATCGCGTCAGGCTTTGCGCTGGGCAAACAGCAGAATATGGATGCGGTGACCTCGGCAACGCTGGCCGTTTCCGCTCTGGCTGAAAAACAGGGGCTGATCTCGATGGAGACGATCGAGGAGCAGCGCGCCGATGAAGCGGAAAATAAGGCGATTGCAGAGGAAGTTTCCGATATGACCGGCGGCAAGGCGCCGATTTCATGGAATGATATTATCGGCGGCGAGGGCGCGGAAATTCTGGAAGGGGAAATGATACAGGATATCGCGTCTGATCTCAGCGACGAATCCGCGCCGGTGAAAAAACCGTCAAGTGCCAAACCTGACGAGGCTGCGGCGGCAGACCCGATGTATGCGGTTAACAACCCTGATATGCCACCCCCGCCGTCCACACCGCCGAGCGGTGTTCCGGATCAGGAGACGCTGCAGGCTGCGGAAGATGCGGGGCTGCGTCCGCTGTCCTGGATGGATATTATCGGCGGAGAAGGAGCGGAGGATTCCGGAAGTGCCGCACCTTTCGAAGACAAGCAGCCGGAGATGCAACAACCGCCGCAACCGCCGCCGCCACCACCGCCACCGCCACCGCAACAACCGCCGCCGGCTGAAACGCAGCAACAAGCCGCGCCGCCGTCTGCCGCGCCGCAACAGCCGCCTCAGGAAGAAGATGTGCCGGTCATGACATGGGCGGATATTATCGGTGCGGATGAAACCGAAGCGGCCGCGCCGCCGTCCGCTCCCGCCCCGTCGCCTGAAGCGCAACAGCCGCCGCAACAAACGCAACAGACTCAGCAGACACAGCAGACACAGGCTGCACCGCCGCCGCAGGAGGAGGAAGAGAATAAAACCCTGTCATGGGCGGATATTCTCGGCACGGATACGGAGGATGACGGCACGCCGAAAGGTGTGGACAGCCGCACGCTGGCGGAGTATTCCGCCGATGAAGAAGCGGCAGAGGATGCGCGCGACGATAAAAGCGGACGGGCGTAAAACGCCGATATTCCGCGCTTTGCAGTTGACAAGTTTTTTCAAACGGCTTAACGGTTATCTTAACGATTCATAAGGTTCTATTCTGCTAAACTGCGTTGAGAACAAATTTATAAGGAGAAATGAAAATGCAACTGACCGTAGAAGGAAAGCAGCTT
>SKHU01000145.1 GCA_007116755.1 Alphaproteobacteria bacterium | reverse complement strand
TATATTCCGGTTATGGGTAAAACGGCGAAAAAAATACAAAAACAGGTTCTGATCGCGGCGGAAAAGCTGCGGATGGACGGCTACGGTGACGGGCTGGTCTTTCCCGATCTGACAATCGCGGCGGGGCGGCATATGCTGCTGCTTGGTGCATCGGGGTCGGGCAAAACCACGCTGCTGCATCTGATGGCCGGATTGCTGACACCCGATGGCGGCACGGTTTCCTTCCGCGGGCGCGACTCGCGCGGCCTCTCCTCCCGCGAGCGCGATGCGCTGCGGGCGCGGCATTTCGGTTTTATCTTCCAGAAACTGCATCTGATCGGCCATCTGACGGCGCTGGAGAATCTGCTGCTGTCTTTTTCCGGTGCAAATCTGCCGCCCGACCGCACGAAAGCGCAGGCGCTGCTGCAGGATCTCGGCCTTGCCGGCAAGATGCATAAAACGGCGCACACACTCAGTTTCGGCGAGGCGCAGCGTGTTGCCGTCGCCCGTGCCGTTATCCATGCGCCGGAAGTGATTTTCGCCGACGAGCCGACATCGGCGCTGGACGATGCCAATGCGGAAAAAACCGCACGGCTTTTGCTGGAACAGGCAGAGCAAAACGGCGCGACGCTGATTGTCGCCACGCATGACGCACGGATCAAAGCACATTTCAAAACACTGACGGAGCTGTAACGCCATGACGGATTTCGGATGGATTCTGGCCTCATTGAAATCACGCGCGGGCAATGTGCTGCTGTCGGTGCTGCTGACGGCGTTCGGCGTGATGCTGGCCGCATTGATGCTGATTTTTGCGCATCATGTTGCCGAGCGGCTTTCCGCCGACGGGCGCGGCATTGATCTGGTTGTCGGCGCAAAAGGCAGCCCGTTGCAGCTGGTTTTGTCCTCTGTCTATCATATCGATATGCCGACGGGCAATATTCCCTATGAAGAGGCGCAGCGCTGGATGAACCATCCGCATGTCCGCACCGCGATTCCGCTGGCGCTGGGCGATAACTGGCGCGGCTACCGCATCGTCGGCACGACGCATGACTATCCCGCCCATTACGGCGCAGAACTTGCAAACGGGCGGCTGTGGGACAAGCCGTTTGAAGCCGTCGCAGGCGCGGCAACGGGGCTTGCAAAAGGCGCGGAATTTTCCGGTGCGCACGGTCTTTTACCCGGCGGCCATGCGCATGATGATGAAAAATACCGCATTGTCGGCGTATTGCAGCCGACCGGAACCGTGCTGGACAGGCTGATACTGACCTCTCCGGATTCGGTGCTGCTGCTCCACGGACAAAGCGCGGTGGGTCATGACGATGACGATCACGATCACGATCACCATCACCATCACCATCACCATCACGATCATCACGGCCACGGCCACGATCATGAACATGATCATGCCCGCGGGGCGGAGCCGGAGATCACCGCATTGTTGCTGGTCTTGCGTACGCGTACGGCTTTGATGAATCTGCCGCGTATGATAGACAGGGAAAGCGCGTTACAGGCCGCCAATCCCGCCGTTGAAATCGCGCGGCTGACGGCGATGCTGGGACTGGGGGCGCAAACCATGACGATACTGGCCGCAATTTTGATTGCCGTGGCGGCGCTGAGCATTTTTGCGGGGCTGGCCGGACATCTGGACAACCGCCGCAACGATCTGGCTGTGCTGCGCGCGCTGGGCTACGGCAAATTCCGTATTTTTCGTCTGATCCTTGCCGAAGCGCTGGCTGTGGCACTGGCCGGAATCGCGCTGGGCATCGTCTCCGCCTGTCTGGTCTTTACCGTGATGGCGGAAAAGATCGCGCCGCTGGCCGCATCGGGCGCGGCAGCTGTTTTCCCGCCGCCGCTTTTATGGGTGGTGTTCTCCGTACTGGCGGCCTCTGCCGCCGCTGCGGCGCTTCCGGCACTGCGTGCCGCACGCATTGACGTGTCGCGCCAGCTTGCGGGAGGGTTTTAAACCCATGCGGTTTTTTGCAATTTTAAGCATTGCGGCCTTTTCTCTCTGCTGTTTTTCGGGCTTTGCAAAAGCTTTTTCGCAGGACGATCTGACCATCGAAAGCTTTACCGAAAGCTACAGCGAAACCTATATTCTCTCGCAAATTCCGGAATTCACCGAAACGCCCGAAGGCGGAACGAAATGGGAGATATTCGGCGAAACAGGCAGTATCGAAATTGATGAAATTGACGAAAACGGCTTTAACGTCACCACCGTGCGGCCGGAATTTACGGAAGAATTGCGCGCGCTGGACGGGCAGGAAATTCTGATGCAGGGCTATATGTTTCCGCTGGAACAGGGGGAGCGGCAGGGGCGTTTTCTGTTCGGCCCGTTTCCGATGAGCTGCCCGTATCATTACCATGTCGGCCCGTCGCTGGTGATAGACGTCAAGCCGGAAAACCCGCTGCGCTTCACCTTTGATCCCGTCAATCTGAAAGGACGGCTGGAATTGCTGGAAGACGACGAATGGGGCGTGTTCTACCGCCTGCATGAGGCGGTCAAAACGGAATAGCGCTGCTATCCTGCCCCCGTATTTCACCATGGTATAAATACGCGGGAGATTCTTCGCTCCGCTCAGAATGACAGGGGTGTCAATAGGGCGTTTTGTCTTCTTTTGCGCGCCATTCTTCGAAAACGCGCAAGGCCTCCTCGCGCAAAAGCGGTTCGGCGGGCAGGCTGCGCGCCTCTTTCGGCAGGGATATCTGCTCGTACAAAAAACGGTCGTCGAAATCGATATCCGCCGCATCATGTTGCGTATTGGCGTAATAGATTTTCTCCAGACGCGCCCAGTAAATCGCCGAGAGGCACATCGGGCAGGGCTCGCAGCTTGTATAAATCACACAGCCGGACAGCGAAAAATCATCGAGATTGCGGCAGGCATCGCGGATGGCCACAACCTCCGCATGGGCGGTCGGATCATTGGTGGAGGTAACCTTATTCGATCCGCGCCCGATGATCTTCCCGTCTTTTACCACAACCGCGCCGAACGGGCCGCCGCTATTGTCTTTCATATTCTGCGCAGACAGCGCAATCGCCTCGCGCATAAAACGCGCATCCGTTTCGCTCATCTTTTTTCCCGTCCTTTTTTCAGATGGTTAGGGTCAAGACCCCACAACGATATTTATCCTGATATGCGGCGGCGCTTTTGTCAAGGTTTCGGAGATTGGCGGATCAGCTTCGGCAGTTTTTTGACCTTGTCGCGCAGCCCCGCCCAGCGGTCAAATCCCGCGCCTTCGACAGGCGGAAACACCACCGCCCAGTTTTTTAAATGCCCCGATTCCGACACCCATTCAATATCCTGTTCCTTGCGGATGTGGATTTCATGGTCGTAGGGGTCGTAATAGATGATCTCGTCGTCTTTTTTGTCCAGCATCACGACATAATGCCCTTCGCGGCTGGGCGGGTGGATGATATTGGCCACGGCCACACCGCCCTCGTAAATCCCCTCGCCATGCGCCAATGCGCCGAGATGCGCGGCTGCTGCTGCGGCCAGCTGCATATTGCAACTGCCGATTTTCGGGTCGGGTGTTAGCGTATCGCGAAAGAAATCGTAATCCTTGTCTTTTTTGCCGTAAATCAGCGCGACCGTGGCCAGACAGGCCGGCCCGCAAGAAAAATCGTCACGCTGATAGATGAAAATTTTTTCGTCCATATCTCCATCATAGCAAAAATCGTGACAAAAAATGGTAAAAACGCGTCCGAATTCTCACATAAAATCGCGCGGTATTTTTAAATCCCATTCGCGGCGGAAAAATTCCTCTTCGCCTTCATAGGCCTGCAGCGCGGCTTTGATATAGAAATGTTCCGCATCGGCTCTCAGAACGGTTTGCGTATCAGTGCGCACATGCCAGTCGCCGCGCCTGAATTCCGACATGCTCGCGACCTCCCCGCGCAGGCTTGCATAATCTTCGCCGCGATAGCTGTATTCCTCCAGCGCCACGTCTTCCGTTTCCAGATCGATATCGTCCAGCCGGATGCGGCCGTCATCGGAGATGATTTTTTGCGTGACGGTGTTTTCGCCGAAATTAAATTCCACCTTCCAGTTGTGGCGGCCTTCGCGCAAAACCGTATCGGCACGCGGCGTGGCGGAAACCGGATCGTCAAAACTGATTTTTGTATCATACTCCATATCCTGCTGCCGCCGCGGCAGCGCCAGACGGCACTGCCCCGCCTCCAGTGTCAGCGTCACGGGTTCGGGCGCAGGCCAGGCCAGCGGCCAATAGCTTGACGCAACGGACAGGCGGATGCGATGGCCTTCCGGAAAGCGGTGTCCGGCCTCGTTCATCTGTACGCGTACGGTGTATATTTTGCCCGGTTCAAGATATTCGGGGGTTTCGTGACTGTCGCGATGCGTCAGATTCAAAAGCCCGTAAGTGACGCGCGTTGCCGCACCGTCCGGCGCGACATCGGACAGGCGCACTGCCGCCATCGCCACGGGCTTGTCCGCAGACAGCACCAATGTGACCACAGGCGCACCCAGAAGGGTAAAATCCGTCGCCAGCGGCGCGGTATCGAACACCAAAGCCCCGCCGTCTTCCAGACGCTGATCTGACGGCAGATCGGGAACGCCGCCCTGATTGGCATACCATTTTCCGGCAAACAGCCCGTGGCTGAGCGGCGAGCAAATCGAAAGCGGCGCGGTGTCTGTTTCCTGTCCCGTGCCTTCAAGAACCAGCTTGCCGCCGGCGCACAGACCGTAACCCTGATCGGAAATATTGGCCGACGGCCAGCTTTCCTCCCCGACCCAGTTGCCCGGCATTTCCGCGTAAGAGGGGGCGGGGCGTACGGAATCATTGACCCATGCCCGCAGC
>SKHU01000086.1 GCA_007116755.1 Alphaproteobacteria bacterium | reverse complement strand
TCAGAAATATGATCTGGGAACAGGGTGCAACAGATTGCATTCCCTCTGTGTCCAACAGAAAATCCCCGAAATCCTACGACAAAACCCTCTATAAACAACGAAACCTTGTTGAACGGTTTTTTGGACGGATTAAAAAATCTTTCCGCTCAATTGCCACAAGATATGAAAAACATTCAACAAATTTTATGGCACTCATAAAACTTGCCAATATTCGCTTGTGGTGCCAGTTTTATGAGTCCGCTACCTAATCTGCCAGAATAAATGAGGTCATCATATTATGAACGGCAATTTGATAGCGCCTATTCTCGGCAGAGTATTGAAGAAACAGTATCAGAGCCCTGTTATTGAATGTAAAAATGTCTCTCCCGTAAGCAATAACATCTGTACCGCCTTCATAACGTTCTTCTACAAGCGCACGCAGTTTCATCCATTGAATGCCGTTCTCCTGCTCGATAAAATCGACATGCGCATTGGCAAAGGAGTCTTTTAAACGCTGGTCATCATGCTGATCAATTGCATTTTTCAACAAAACCATCATCTCATTCGGAGAAAAAGAGCCACCAGCATACTCAGAACTAAATTCCATACAATAGGCATCAACAGCCAGAGCCTCTTGGGATATATTGTCGTTTTCCCGGTAGATGATTTTAAGCGCCCGGATACTGTCAGGACGCTCCTTGAGCGGAGCACCACGCAAAAAACGCGCATGAACGTGTTCTTCACCCGGCCATATCTGGATAATTGTCGGTGCAGAAGGAAGCATAAAAGAAAAGCCGCAGGCGTTATGTTCCAGACGGTATTCCGTCACCGCCCCGGATTTAGCCGGCATAACCGTCAACAGTATCGCAAACAGTGCGGTAAAAAGACAAAACTGTGTTCTCATAAGGCACATTTCCCTTGCGTTGTAGTATTTCCAACCTTCTATATTATTTTCTATTCTCCTTACAATCTATCATAAGAAAAATAATGAAAGGTTTACATCTTTTTCCTGATGCATAAAATTTCCGGATTTTCAGGCTGCCAGCCCTCCGGATCAGCCGGTTGCTGTGTGTGTAGCGCCATATCTTTCACCTCGTGCCCCCCGCCCTGTTCTGCGGGAGGAAACCAGACAAACGGTATCGATTTTTTCTCGGCATAAGCCAGCTGTTTCTTCATTTTTGTCGCGGAATGGAAAGTTTCGACATTGAAGCCGCGACTGCGTAAAATCCGCGCCGTCGCCTGCACTGCCTGATACGCAGCTTCATTCTGCTGCACGACGAGAATATCCGTCGGCGACACGCGTCCGGCTTCGACCTGCAGGGCGTTTTGCTCCACCATACGCGAGAACAGCCGCGTCAAGCCGATGGAGATACCGATTCCCGGCATTTTTCTGTTGATAAAACTGCCGGTCAAATCGTCATAACGCCCGCCAGATCCGACAGAGCCGAAACCGGTATCATGCGGAAACACCGCTTCCAAAATCGTGCCGGTGTAATAATCCAGCCCGCGCACGATCGACAGATCGGCGACAGCCGCGCCCTCCGGAAGATGCGACAACGATTCCAGAACAAAGACAAGCTCCTCTATTCCCTCACCCATCACGGCATTTTCGATGCCAAGCCCCCCCAAAGCTTCGGCAATCCCGTCAGCACTGCCGCGGATCGAGGCCAGCGCCAGCGCTTTTTCCGCCGTCTTCGCCTGCATATCGACCTCTTCAACCAGCTGGCGCATAACGTTCTCCGCGCCGATTTTTTCAAATTTGTCGAGAATGCGCGTAACCGCCGTCATATTCTGCGGCGCAACGCCCAGCCCCTCCAGATAACCGGTCAGAATTTTGCGGTTGCTGATTCTGATCTGCACATCTTCCGGCAAATCCAGCTTTTGATACACGTCATACATAACCTGCGGCATTTCCGCATCGAAATAAAGCGGCAGATGATCGATATTGATGACATCGATATCGCATTGATAAAACTCGCGGAACCGCCCTTTTTGCGGCCGCTCTCCGCGCCAGACGCGCTGCATCTGATAGCGTTTGAACGGAAAGGTCAACGCATTGAAATGCTGTGCCGCATAACGTGCCAGCGGCACGGTCAGATCAAAATGCAGTGCCAGACGCGCCTCTTTGTCGGTTTCGGGATCGGCGTGCAGCCGTGTCAGCGTATAAATCTCTTTTTCATCGCCGCCTTTGGCCGTCAGCGCGTCAAGTTCCTCGACCGATGGTGTTTCGATATTGCAATAGCCGTAACTTTCGAACACGCTGCGAATTGTGTCCAGCCATTGCAGTTCGACCGCGCGCTGCTCCGGCAGCCATTCCGGATAGCCGCTGATCGGGCGCGGTTTGTATCGTGTATTGTCTTTCTCGTTTGCCATGTGTCAGACCAAAAGCTCAATCATTTTATCTACAAGCGTTTCCGCCAAATCGTTGACATCGGTAATTTTGACGGCTTTGTGATAGTAACGCGTCACATCGTGGCCGATACCGATTGACAGCAATTCTATGTGTTTTTTGT
The DNA here is from genome assembly GCA_007116755.1 of Alphaproteobacteria bacterium. Taxonomy (GTDB): domain Bacteria; phylum Pseudomonadota; class Alphaproteobacteria; order Micavibrionales; family CSBR16-224; genus CSBR16-224. Next base: position 2,312 of record SKHU01000086.1, on the reverse strand, counting down.
TTTCAAGCCAATGAATAACTTTATGAAGATGTTCTTCCAGAAACTGGCCGTGATTGCTGGAGAGTGTCGCATCGTCGATCGGCGCACCGTCGGAAATCACAATCAGGATTTTACGTTCTTCCGGCATCATGCGCAGACGGTCATAGGCCCAGAGCAGCGCCTCGCCGTCAATATTCTCTTTCAAAAGCCCGTCCTGCAGCATCAGCCCCAAAGACTGGCGCGCCCGCCGCCACGGCATATCGGCGGATTTATAGATGATATGCAGAAGATCGTTGAGCCGCCCCGGCGTTGCGCTGCGACCTGTGATTTTCCATTTTTTCTGCGATTCGCCGCCTTTCCAGTGTTTGGTGGTAAAACCGAGAATTTCCGTCCGTATGCCGCAGCGTTCCAGTGTCCGCGCCAGAATTTCCGTACTGACCGCCGCCGTCATGATCGGCCGTCCGCGCATCGATCCGGAATTGTCGATCAAAAGACTGACGACTGTATCGCGGAACGGCGTGTCATGTGTCTGTTTATAGCAGAGCGGGTTTTCCGGATTGATCACAATCTCGCTGAGACGTTTGTGGTCCAGCAACCCGCTGTCATAGCTGTATTGGAAAGCGTGTTTCTGCCGCGCGAGGATATAGCGCTGCAATTTCGCGGCAAAACGGCCGATCATGCGCTGCATCGGTGCCGTCATATCGTCGAGATAGCGCCTGAGTTCCACAAGTTCATCAGTTGTCGCCAGCCTGTCCGCCTGTTCAACCGTATCGAATTCCGTTGTAAAAATATTATAGCTGTAATCTTCCATTTCCAGCGCGAATTGCCGCGCATATTGCGGCATCTGCGCCAGATGATCGGTATTTTCCGGCGCAGCGCGGCTTTGCGCCATTTCCTCCATCAGCGCATTGGCGGTTTCCCGTATGGTTTGCATGTCGGAGGCCGATGTTTCCGCCTCTCCGGCCGCCGCCATTGCCATCAGGCGTTTTAATGCTTCGGGATCGCCGGACGCACCGCCTTCGGGGCCCTCCTCCCGCTCCGGCTCGCCGCCATCCTCCCCCTCACCGCCCGGCACCGGCTCCGACACCTCCGCCGTGGAAACTTCAAACCCCAACTCCTTCAGCAGTGACAGGCTTAGTTTGGAAAACGCCGCCTGATCTCCAAGCGTTTCTTTCAGTAGCGGCAGATATTCGGCAATATTTCTATCTTCCCGCTCCTGCGGGAAACCGTTCCCGTCATATTCCGTCAGCCCCCGCCAGACGGCCAGATAGGTTTTTTGCGCCGGTGTCGGATCACCCGTAATCTCTTTTAAAATGGCCTCCTGCATATTGGCTGCCGTACCGCGCATCCGTCCCGTGCCGAGCGCCTCGCAGCGCGCCTGTTCCAGCAGCATATGCGCCATCAATGTTTCCGGATGTTTCAGCCGATGCCGCGGATGCAGGGCGGCATCATGGTAACGGCGATGAAATGCGTAACGGTCGGCCATGCCGCGCAAAACGCGCCCCGTTTCCCCTTCCGCCTCCAGATTTTGCAGATCAATCTCCGCATTTTCCGCCAGCGCGCGCATCGCCGCCGCAACGGATGCGGCGAAAATTTCGGCCTCCGCCTCTTTATCCTTCTCCGCCATGCAGCAACTCCGTTCCGAAACAGCGCTGGTAATATTCCGCCAGAATACGGTGTTCCATCGGATCGGCGCGGTTAAGAAAAGTAATGCGGAACGCATGGGCAAGATCATCAAAAATCAGATGATTTTCAGCCCAGTGCAGCACCGTACGCGGCGACATCACAACCGACAGATCGCCCGCCTTGAAACCCTGCCGTGTCAGATGCGCCATACGCACCATCAGCACGGCGGTTTCGCGCTTTTCCTTATCGGCGGCATATTCGGGCAGTTTCGACAGCAGAATGTCCACCTCGTGTTCTTCCGGCAGATAATTCAGGGCTGTGACGATATGCCACCTGTCCATCTGCCCCTGATTAACGGTCTGCGTGCCGTGATAAAGACCGGTCGTATCGCCGAGACCGGCGGTGTTGGCCGTGGCAAAAATTCTGAAATACGGGTGCGGGCGGATGATTTTATTCTGCTCCAGTAGCGTCATGCGCCCGTCCGCCTCCAAAAGACGCTGGATGACGAACATGACATCCGGCCGCCCCGCATCATATTCGTCAAAAACCAGTGCGACCGGATTTTGTAATGCCCAGGGCAAAAGCCCCTCTTGAAATTCCGTCACCTGTTTGCCGTCGTGCAACACGATGGCATCGCGACCGACAAGTTCCGTCCGGCTGATATGGCTATCCAGATTGATACGGACGCACGGCCAGTTCAGTCGTGC
>SKHU01000099.1 GCA_007116755.1 Alphaproteobacteria bacterium | reverse complement strand
CTCTCCTTTTTCAGCTTTTGCGGTCTGCTTTGCGAATCGCTTAATTATACTCGTTATGAGTATATTATATACTCGATATGAGTATAATATCAAGATAAAAATTGCAAGTGTTTTTTACCGTAATGTTGAAATTTTTTTAAGGAAGGGTTGCGGGGGATAAATCCGTCCCCAGAATGGCGAAAAGTGCCAGAACCGCGAAGGCCAGACTGCTCAATGCGCAAAAATTGAATAAAGCAACCGGAACTTTATAGGGATGGCCTTGAATTTCCCATGAAATATAATCCTCGTTCTGTCCGACCGAAGATTTGGAAAAAAGCAATGTCAGAACGAATACCGCAATGTAAAATCCGGGAAGCCAGCGCGGAAAACCTTCTTCAGCGGCAAAGACAACGTAAATGGAAAGCAGCAGCCAGGCCGTACTGACGGATAAGCCGTAGAGGACATAAAGGGGGGAGACATGTCTGTTTTTCAGAGTCGTATAATGGGCAAAACTGTCCATTACTCCGACCACAACAGAACCCCAAAGATATGTAGCTGCTGAAATAAACATATTTTAAAATCACGGCTGCATTATTGTGACATAACCGGATTATCCTATCATGCCGTAGCCTGTTTTGCGACTTTATAAATTGACGAAAGCGGCGCGGTGCGTCAGAATTTTTTAAAATAAATTTTGAAAAACAAAGAGTGGAATATAATGTTTAAAAAATTTGTAATGTCTTTATTTGTGGCCGGTCTGTTGATTGCAGCGCCTAAAGCCGATGCACATTCTTCTATAGATAATCTTCGCGCTGCCGCGTGTCAAAAATTTTTTTTGAATGTGAATTTTTAAATACGGTTTTAAAAATAAAGATTGGAATATGATGTTTAAATTTTTTTTGATGCCTTTTTTTGCTGTTTTTCTGCTGATGGCAGCGCCTGAATCCTATGCACAATCTGCCATTGAAAATCTCCGCGCATCTGCGGAAAGAGGGGATGACGAAGCGCAGTTTGAACTCGGTTTTTTATATGCGGAAGGTTTAAGCGGCGCGCCGAAAAGTTATGAAAAAGCTGCGGAGTGGTGGAGGAAATCTGCCGAACAGGGGAACAGCGGGGCGCAATTCGGTCTTGGTTCTCTTTATGCTGAAGGGCTTGGCGTGCCGCGCAACCATACAAAAGCCGTTGAATTGTTTCACAAAGCGGCCGCGCAAGGGCATCTGATGGCGCAGATGCGTCTGGGGTATATTTATTTTCATGGTTCCGGTGTTTCGCGGGATTTTGAAGAAGCATTTTTCTGGTTGAGTCTTGTGCCGTCAACAAATCCGGATATTGCCGGCTACCGCAATAAAGCGCGGGAAAAATTAACGCCGTCACAGCTTGCGGGGATTGAAACGCGCTTGCGTGAATTTAACATGTCTTTGCGCCAATCCGTTCAACAAAAGACGCCGCAAATGATGAGGGATATCCGGCTGGAGGCTGAAAACGGAGCGGCATGGGCACAGTTTGAACTCGGCCTTTTGTATCTTCGCGGTGTTGAATTTCCGGCAGATTTTGCGGCTGCCCGGCAATTGATTCAAGCTGCCGCATCGCAAGGATATGAAGAGGCGCAAAAACTTTTGCAGGACGGTCTTCTTGAAACAATCTGGGCGGAAGAAAACAACAAGCGGCAGGAGCAGACGGAATTCGAAAAAGAAATGCTGTTATGGGTGGATGCGCTTATTACGGATATCCTGTCTCTGAATGCCGATAATTTTGTAGAGAAGTTGCGCAGCAATACGAAGCATTTTACGCCGCAGGCATGGACGGCTTTTGCCGAGATGGTGCAAGAAATACGTCTGGATAGAATACGGAATACTGAGTTTTGGGTGTCTGCGGAGCTATTGCATTTCCCTGAGATTGTCAATCGGGGGGATTCACAAGACGGAGGCGTTTTTATAACGGAGGCGATATACGGGATAAAATTATCCTCAGTGGAGCGCGAAAAAATAGTGCGCAGGTTGAGGTTACGTATATCGGTGGAAACAGATGCGGCGCGGCAGGGCGCAGGAAAAGGCTTTACAATCGTCGACTGGTCATACGCGCCGCCCCGGCCTTTTATGCACACGCGCTAATATAAATAAACGTCAATAAATGCAATACCGGTACGGGCATTTGTTATTTGCGGTGTGCATCCTTGATTTCTGCGATGTTCTGGGATAGTTTTGCGCCATTCGTCAGGATCATATATATTTTCAGGGCAAAGGGGACGGCATCATGGAAAACACCGGAAAAATCGTGCAGAACAACGCGCCGCAGCAATTCTGGACGCCGACGGCGGAGGCGAGCGCTGCCTCACAAATGAATCTGTTCCGCAAACATATCATCGAAAAATACGGCGCGACGTTGCCCGATTACTCGGCTCTGTGGCGCTGGTCGGTGGACAACACCGGTAATTTCTGGTCGGAAATCTGGGATTTTTGCGGTGTGATCGCCGAAAAGAAAGGGGAAGCCTCCTTTGTTCCGGCGGAGGATATGCGCAAGGCGCAGTTTTTCCCTGAAGCGCGGCTGAATTTTGCCGAAAATCTGCTGCGCCGCCGTGATGATGCGCCCGCGCTGATTTTTCGCGGCGAAGACCGGATTGAAAAAACCGTAACCTATAAAGAACTGTATGATGCGGTCAGCCGCACGGCGCAGGCGCTGCAGGCAGCGGGCGTGGAAAAGGGCGACCGCGTTGCGGGCTATATGCCCAATATGCCGGAAACGATTATTGCCATGCTGGCGGCGGCCTCGCTCGGTGCGGTCTGGGTGTCGGCTTCGCCCGATTTCGGCGTGCAGGGCGTTTTGGATCGTTTCGGTCAGGTTGATCCGAAAATTCTGTTTGCCGTGGACGGCTATGCCTATAACGGCAAAGAGATCGACTGCCGCAAAAAACTGGCAGAAATCGTCAAAGCGCTGCCAAGTCTGAAACAGGTCGTGATCGGCGATTATATCAAGGGAAACGAAACACCGGTTGACAAAGAAGTCCGTCTTGAAGATTTCATTGCGCCGTTTGAAGCCGGTGAAATCGCATTTGCACAACTGCCTTTTGATCATCCTTTATATATCATGTTCTCTTCGGGCACGACGGGGATTCCGAAATGTATCGTGCACGGCGCAGGCGGTACATTGCTGCAGCATCTGAAAGAACACCGGCTACATTGCGATCTGAAAAAAGATGAAAAGCTGTTTTATTTCACGACTTGCGGCTGGATGATGTGGCAGTGGCTGGTTTCCGGCCTTGCGGCAGAGGCGACATTGATGCTGTATGACGGCTCGCCGTTTTACCCCGACGGTCATGCGCTGTTCGGCTTTGCGGAAAAATACGGCTGCAATATTTTCGGTACATCCGCAAAATTTATCGACGCGCTGAAAAAGGCCAATCTGTCACCGAAAGACCGGCACGACCTGTCATCTGTGCGGATGCTGACCTCGACGGGCTCGCCGCTGGTGCATGAAGGGTTTGATTATATCTATGCGCGTATCAAAGAGGATATACACATCGCCTCGATTTCCGGCGGTACGGATATTGTATCCTGCTTTGTTCTGGGCAATCCGCTCTCGCCCGTATTCCGCGGCGAAATTCAGGGCGCGGGTCTAGGCATGGATGTCGATATTTTTGATGAGGAGGGCAGTCCTGTCCGGCAGATGGCGGGCGAGTTGGTCTGCAAAACGCCCTTCCCGTCGATGCCGGTGATGTTCTGGAACGACAAGGACGGCGCGAAATATCACAGTGCCTATTTTGACCGTTTCGAGAATATCTGGTGTCACGGCGACTGGGCGGCCTATACGGAGCATAACGGCTTTATCATCTACGGGCGCTCTGACGCAACGCTGAATCCGGGCGGGGTGCGCATCGGCACGGCAGAGATGTACCGTCAGGTTGAAAAACTGCCGGAGATCAAGGAAAGCATTGCCGTCGGGCAGGATACGCAGGACGGCGATATGCGCGTGGTCCTGTTTGTCGTGATGGCGGAGAATGCAACGCTGGACGAGGCGCTGAAACAGCGCATCCGTACGACAATCCGCGACGGTGCTTCGCCTCGACACGTACCGGCCAAGATTATCGCCGTGCGCGATATTCCGCGCACCAAAAGCGGCAAGATCACGGAACTGGCCGTGCGCGACATTATTCACGGCCGCCCTTTGCGCAATGTCGAGGCGCTGGCCAACCCCGAAGCGCTAAATCTGTATAAAAACCTGCCGGAACTGACGGAGGAATAATGCGCGGATATTTTGCTATCGGTGTGGAGGGCAGTAGCAAGCCTCATAATCTTGGCAATCTTGTGCGTTCGGCGCATGCCTTCGGTGCCAGCTATTTCTTTACTGTTGCGCCGGTCGTGGATGTGAAATCCGTGCGCCAGACCGATACGTCGGATGCATTCGACCATTTGCCTTTTTATAATTTTGAAACACCGGAAGCGCTGCAACTGCCCCGCAAATGCGCGCTGGTGGGGATCGAATTGCTGGAGGATTCGATTGAACTGCCCAGTTTTCGCCATCCCGTGCGCGCAGCCTATGTTCTGGGGCCGGAGCGGGGCAATCTGTCGGAGGCCATGATTGCGCGGTGCGATTATACAATCAAGATTCCTATGAAATTCTGCGTTAATGTCGGTGTGGCAGGTGCAATCGTCATGTATGACCGGTTGATCAGCATGGGGAAATTCGCACCGCGTGCCGTGAAAGCAGGTGCGCCGACAGAGTTTCTCCCCGAACATGTGCAGGGCGGCCAGATTATCCGTAGCGGAAAATGAGCGGAGATTTCTGCTTTTCGGCAACTTTATTAGAAAAATACAGCCCGTTTTAAAATAAATG
>SKHU01000126.1 GCA_007116755.1 Alphaproteobacteria bacterium | reverse complement strand
CCTCCGGCAAAAACTGTACGAAACGCGCCTGCACATCGGGGAAAATTTTGCGCATGCCATATAAAAACCAGTCGATTTCCTTTTGCCGCATCATAAAAATACCGCGCAACACAAGGCTGAGACAGCGGTCGGGATGGGTCTGCGCATAGCGCAGCGCCAGCGTACTGCCCCACGAGCCGCCCCAGACATGCCATTTTTCTATTCCGAGCATCTGCCGCAGGGCTTCGATATCCGAAACCAGCGCTTCTGTTGTGTTATTGTCCAAAGAGGCATGCGGCTCCGATTTTCCCGCACCGCGCTGATCGAACAGGATGATGCGGAACATATCCGGATCAAAAAAACGGCGCATATCCGGATTGCTGCCGCCGCCCGGACCGCCATGCAGGCCGATCACAGGGATGCCGTCCGGATTGCCGGATTGCTCCCAATAAATTTTGTGCGGCGCCTCAACAGGCAGCATGCCCGTTTCATACGGATCGATCGGCGGAAAAAGTTGTCTCAAACTGTTCATAGGAGTTAGAATAATCGGGAATAAAATAAACGGCAAAGAAAAAACAAAGGAAAAACAATGAAACCCGTGATCGGTATCACGCTGGACTGGCAGGAGAAGGGCAGTTTTTCGCAGCGCCCGCATCATGCGCTGCGGACGCATTATTTCGAGGCGGTGGCCGCAGCGGACGGTTTGCCGCTGGGAATTCCGTATCAGAAAGAATTGATCGGGGAATATGTTGAGCGCTGTGACGGGTTTCTCTCGCCGGGCGGAGAATGCGCATCGCCTGCCGAATGGTATGTGGACGAGGAGCAAAAAAACGGCAAGGGCGGCAGCCCTTACGCGCCGTCGCCGCGTGTTGCATTTGAGCTGGAACTGACAATGGCATTTCTGCAATCGGGAAAACCGGTTTTGGGGATATGTCAGGGAATGCAGCAGCTTGGCGGGTTGCACGGCTGCCGGATGACGGGGGATGTGCACAGCTATCTCAAAACAGAGCTGAACCACGCGCCCGGGGTTGTGCCTCCGGAAGAATATGCCTATGAGGTGCGCATTGAAAAAGGAACGCAACTGTATGATATCATCGGCAAAGAAACTCTTCCTGTGAATACCGCACATCGCGAGGCGCTGGTCACGGCGGGGCCGGATGTTGTCTTGTCTGCGCATGCGCCCGACGGCTGCATTCAGGCGATTGAACTTGCAGAATATAATTTTGCACTCGGCATACAGTGGCATCCCGAATATTTTACAGATGCGAAAGAGAAGGGGCACAGGCGTATTTTTGAATCGCTCGTTGCGGCTGCAGTCTAAATTCTGCACGGGACGGGACACCTTTTCTGCGGTCACATAATTTATGTCAATCCAGAATGCGAATCTGCACGGGGTGGGTGACGGTGATGAACGGCCCGTTCCATGAGGTCAGCCAGCCGCGCACTTCGACGGTTTTTCCCGTCCAGTCTTCCGGAGAGAGCTGTGCGCGGCGGAAGTGGCGCAGATCGGTGCGCGGTATGCCGATCGTAAAATCCCTGCGCCAGTCCTCTTCAAAATTCAGATAGAGAAATTCCGTTTGCAACGCTGTGGCATAAACCGTTCCCCGCACGATTTGCAAACTGTCCCGCTGTTGCAGCAAGGCGGCGATATCCAGCGCATTTTTGATTTGATAGCGCTCATCCTGCCATAACCCGCGCTTTTGATCTGCTGCCCGATTCTCCAGATCATGGAAATTGTCACGTTGCAGGGGAGAAAGAGATGTATCGGGGAAGACAAAGGCAAGGCCGGCTTCAAGCAGACGTTCTTCCACAGCTTGCCCGTTGTCCTGTTTCGCGAGCTCTGCTGCCGCGTCTCTGTATTCCGGCGGGATAAACAGGCCGGGCCATTCCTGCATCGCAGCGGAAGCTGTAGTAGACGCGGCAGTTCCGGTTGCCAGAAGCAGTAACAGGGCAAAAAGGAATCGCCGGAGGTAAAAAAATAGAATCATACGTATGAACAGGGTGTTTTTTCCTCAAAAGGTTTACATTCGGTTAAATTACGGCGCTATAACAAGCTGATTAATTTATATAATCTTAACAGACTCGGCAACAAATTACATAAAATTATAATATTCTGTCTTTTTGACGGTTATCAGGGAATTTTTTTTCCCGGTCAAAAGCTTGTTAATACTCTCATGGCATCATGGAGATATAACAAGGCGGTCAAAGAACCTTTGAATAATAAGGGCGAGTGAGAAAACTTCCAAGAGGGTAGAGAGAGAAAAAAAATGGTCGATAATACAAAAAACGAAAACGACTTCACCCGTAAACCCAAATTGCAGAATTTTCGTCACAAGACCGCATATCTGCGTGACGGCGGCGGCAATGGCGGGTTGCGTCACCGGGAAACACTGGAATGGCACCTCAGCCTTGATGTCTGCCGCTATTTCGATGACAGCGTGCTGGACGTTACAGTCGAGGAGTTGACCGGCTTTTTGAAAGACAGCCGTACGGGGCAGGCTTTTCTTGAAGATGATCTGCAAAAGGATTTGAAAATCGAATTCGACAGACAGATTTCCGTTTCACAATATTATCCGGAACAAAATCTGATTACGCTGAATCCGAATCATCCCAAAATGGTTCTGGTCGTCAATCTGATCCGGGAATTGCGCCGCAGCTGGCAGCATGTGCGCGGCAATCTGGTCAATCCGTTGAACTATCAGCCGGATGAAGCGATTTTGCTGAATCGCGCCCAGCATGCCGATGCAACCATGATGTATGTCCGCATCGCATGGGAACTCAAGCTGAACGGCAATAATACATTGTGGGATCATCTGCTGGCGACCTCCAATTCCGATATTGCGCGCGGTTTTGAAATGCGGGCGCGTTCCGATTTCCGCTCTTTGAACAATGGCGATGCGTCACGCGCGGCTTATGATATGTGGTTCGCGGAAGAACGCATGAAATTCCACGACAAGCGGATTATTCACCAGATGCTGCTGGACGACAAATCCGATGATCATTTTGAAGACGGGATTCACACGCTGTCCGGCCAGATGCTCTATGCCGTTGCCGATATGCCGCATGGGCGCAACTACCTTTCATTGTCGGGACACAAGCCCCCCACTGACAGGGATTATGTGACGGTCGAGGATCGCTCCAACGCCAATTTCCTTTGGTTCATTAAATTCGAGCGCAGCTTTCAGGCACGCGAACGCGAATTGATGAAAAATTCCGCATCTTCCCCGACGAATATCGTTGACATCAAGTCGTGGAAAAAAGATTATGCTGAACAGTAACTTCTTTGCGATTCCTTATAAAAGGGTTTAACTAAAAATGGGTGTGTATGATTACCGTGAACAGTTCTTGATGACGGGGCAGGAGGGTATAGACCTTGTTCTTCTCAAGGATGTTCTGAAAAAAGCGGCAGTGGACGGGTATGCTTATCTGCAACCGGTTCTGGATATGCTTTCGGAAAGCCGTACGGCAGAGATTACGCTGCATCAATGCGCAAAAGGGCGGCTTCTGCTTTATCCCGATGCGGCGCTGCCGTCTGATCGCGTCTTGTACCACTTTGATGCAAATGTGCTGGATGTGCCGGTTTTGCAAGGGGTGCGCAATCTCGAACAGCACAATCTGCGTCAGGGGCAGATGCTGGCCGCGCTGGTTTCAGGACTGCGCGAGGTCTGGCACTGTCAAAGAGGGCGCGGCTTTCATCCGGAGCTGTGCCTGCCGGATTTCCTGCATATCTGTCGCGCTCTGGCGGCGGATCGCGCGGTATTCACGGCTTTGGTCTGTCGCGAATTGCGGCGAAAAGGCAACCCGTATCCGTGGCGCCACCTGCTTGCGGGAGAGGATGCGGATATAGCGCAGAAGCTGGAGGGGACTTTGGCCGACGGAGGCACACGCAATCCCGTCTTGCTGCACAAGGCGCTACGCAAGGCATGGCGGCAGTGGTTCGCCGATGAAAACCGCGAGGCAGCGGCAGATCATGCGGCGCTGGATTATATGGATCGTCTGTTGATGGAATGCCGCAGTCGCGGACGGACATCGGAATGGATCGGGCGCGCCGATCTTGAGCCGCAGATGCTGGCACGTCTCGGTGATATGCCGGGGGTCGGGAATTATCTGGATCGCCATGCAAAAAACCTGCTGCGTTTCGGTTATCGCGCGCAGCCTTCCGACGCGTTTAACCGCGTACATTTTCAGCATATTCAGCGCGAAATTTTTTCATAACCTTTTTGACAGCATTTCCGTATCGTGCTACAAATTCGGCATAATCATTTAACTTATGCTTTTTGCCGAAAGGGTGGAGTATGGCACGGTATCACGGCTATGATAAACAGCACATCATTCAATCTTTAAAAAATGCGGAAGAATTTATGCGCGGTCTGGATATCGGCCCGGCGACAACCGCATTTCTGGATGTCTGGGCAAAAAAAGAGCCGTACCGCAAGCTTGAAGCCGCAAAAACCGATGAGGAGCTGGTCACGGCTGTCCGCAAAACGGAAGCCGGCGGTATTTTTCTGCGTTCGCACGATATTTTCCGCGCTCATGCGCTGCAAGATACGGATGGGAAGGCGCGCGGAATTTACAAGGATCTGGCCTGCTGGGGCGCGTTTTCAGGCATGGTGACGCAGGAGCTGCGCCCATCCGATGTGGAAGAATCCATATATCTGTTTAAGTTTTACAAGAAATATATCGACCTTCATCTGGACAGCGACATGATTGTATCGGAATCGGCAAGAGATCGTCACCCTTTGCTTCGGGATATAGAAAAAGATTATGCAGCGAAAACCGTTGGGCAGTTCTGTGCCATATTGCGGGACGGGCTGCCGGGCGAAGATCAGACAGAATTGGTGTTAAGCAGCGCTTTTGCTGCAATTTCCGGCCTTGAGGAAAAAGAGGGCGATAAATTGAAAATCGAACCGTCTTTGAAAGCCTTTGGGATCGAATCTCCCTATCAGGGCAATGACTTTCAGCAAATGCAGGCCTCGATGCAGGATTTTATGCCGATTCTGCATGAGGTTTTGGAAGAGTTTGAAAAGCTGGACGAGGCTGAACGGATCATGGTCGGTTCCATCACCAAAGATCAAAGCAAAAGCGGCGTGTTGTTCATTGCCTCCGATCGTGCGGCACAGGCTGTGATGCGTGCCCTGCCGGATCAGACAGTGCTGGACTATAACGGCGATCCGGTGCGTTTTGCGCCGCCGCGCCCGAAAATCAGCCGCCTCAGCCGCTCGAAATAACGGAAATAATAAAAATAAAAACCTCGCAAAGAGGTCGATTATTTTAATATTGTGTTGATGGTAGCGAGGGAGGGACTCGAACCCCCGACACAAGGATTATGATTCCTCTGCTCTAACCAGCTGAGCTACCCCGCCATCGAAAAACCAGAAACTTATATCAAATAATTCTAGCACATTCCAGCATTTTTTGCCATTTCTTTGGTGTTCTTTCGCAGAAAAACGGTTGACAGTAAATATCTTCGCGGTGTATCCATAGCCTTGTCCTTTGGATAAGGGCGTATAGCTCAGCGGGAGAGCGCTTCGTTGACATCGAAGAGGTCACTGGTTCAATCCCAGTTACGCCCACCATGAACCATTAAAAAAGCCCCTTGAATGGGGCTTTTTTAATGGTTCATCACTGAAAAGTTTTTGAAAGCAAGCACCTTTAGGTGCGCAGCTTCAGCCCCTGAATTTATATCGGCAGACCAGCGTCGAGTTGATAACTCTTGGCGTGGGTGTTGTGGTTTTTTCAACCTGCATATTGAATTCGTCCAAAATCGACGGGGTGACGGGATCATAAAGCAGTGCGTGCAGCCCTTCGGCGGAACGTAATGCGACCTGCGGCAGTTTCTCCGAAGTTTTTTCGATCTGTGCCAGCACGTCTTTTTTATCGGCAACAAGGCTGGCGACCATGACCAGTGCGGCATTGCCGTAATCGTATTTGCTGCCTGCGGCCTGCGTGAAATGCAGTTGCTGCGACATGTCGAGCTTTTCCGCCAAGGCCTCGCCGCGTTTGACGGCGGCTTCGTCCATATCCAGACAGGTGATATGCAGCCCTGTTTTTTGTGCCATGATAATGGCGGTCAGGGGCAGGGGGCCGCTGCCGATAAAGACAACTTCCTGTCCCGGATCAAGAGAGGGCAGTTTTTCAAGCTCCAGATCAACAAGATCAAGATAATTCTGCAGGTACCAGAATTCATTTAGATTTTTTGCGGTGAAGTTCGGATTATCCAGAAAGCGGTTGGAGAAATACAGCTCCATCTCATATTCGGCTTCGGAAAGTTCGGCCAGCAATTCCTTGCGGATCGTCCGGATAGCGGGGTTTTGCAAAACCTGCTGTTTTTCCGTTTCCGAAAAACATTCTTCCGCCGTGACGATATTGCCGACCAGCGCCGTCAGGGTTTCGGTAATCAGCGGATTATGCGGAGAAAGATCGCTTTCGTTTTTCAGAACGGCATGGGTGTAGAGCAGCTGATCAATCAGTTCTTCTGCGCAAAAATCTTTTAGATGTTGCGGCTGCCTCGCCATTCATCCCCCCGGAGTTTAGACATCGTGTTTTTATAGGAAGTCATCGTAATACGTACAGCGCATATGTCAATTTATTTTTTTATCTTCTGTGATATTTTTTTACGCAGATGTCTCGGGAATTATTTGACATAAGCACCAAACTCTGGTATTTTGACAGGGCGTTAAAAATTGAAAATAAAGGAATTCTTGGGAAAATGATCGACGTTACTCGTGTGCCAGATTTTGATGCCGGAAAACGGGATGTGAACCAAGCGGGTGCCGCTACGCTAAACGAGGACTTTATTCGCGCTGTCAAGGGGAATGATATTGTCGCCGTGCAGAAATACACGCAGCAGGGTGCGGATATCAACCGATCTTTTATCAATGCGGAGGGTTTTTACGACTTTGACTATAATGACTATTATCAGGATGTCGAATATGCTTCACCGCTTTTTTACGCATTTAAAAAAGACAAACAGGACATGGCGGAGATTTTGCTTGCCAATAATGCCGATGTCAATAAAACGACGAAGGACGGTGAAACGGTTCTTGCGCTTGCAGGGTCAGATATGCAGAAAAACCGGCAAATCGTTGAAGCGCGGGGCTTTGATGCCTCTTTAAAGGCGCATCGCAAGGCTCTGAACACAATGGCAGAGAAAAAAGACAAGGATGCCGCGCATAAAGCTGCCTATCTTTATCTGCGTACAGTTTTTACAGAGAAATGGCAGAAAATCGATAATGAAACCGTCAGCCGGACGCAGTTCGACAAAGATGGCATGGTTGAAATCACCGATCATTTCAATTTCAAATCGGCGGAACGTACGCGCTATGTACGTGACTTTGAGCTGGATGCATCGCATATGCAGTCCTGCTTTTTTGCCGATATGCCGCAAAATGCGCGGCAGGCGGTGAAAGAAGCGTGGGAGGAGTTGAAAAAACGCGGCGGCGGTCAGGGGATTGACGCGCGTTTGGCGTTGAATGAAATGCGCCATTACAGCCGTCGTGCCGCACAGAAGGGAATGGTCGGATAAATGGGATATTCACCGCTGCCGTCTGAAAAAAAGCCTGATGCGTCGGATATTGCAAAGCTGAACAAGCTTCTGGTCAAGGCTGTGGGGCATGGGGATTATGTTGCAATTGAGGAGGCGTTGCGTCTCGGAGCGGATATTGATCATCATATTGAATATTCATCCTATACATCTGGTGGTACGTTGATGTATCACGCCATTGATTTGCAGGATCCCTATTTCTTTGATCTTGCCGTGAAATACGGTGCCGATGCCAACAAGGGAGCATCAAAAACATCGCCCTTACGCATTGCGGTCTATAAAGGAAGCCTCGGTTTTTGCCAAAGAATCGTAGAATTGGACGGATTTGATATATCCGACCCGCTCAATCGTGCAGCCTTCAGCCTGGCTGAAAGCAAACAGTCTGAAAATCTTCGTCATGGCCAGATATACCGGTTTTTAAAACGGGTTTTTGAGGGCGGAAACGGCTGGGAAAAAAGCAGCGATGAAACGGTGGAATATACGGAGATCAATGCCGATTATACGGTCGAGATAAAAGAAGTTTTTAATTTTCGTGCCGCACAGATGACACGCGTGACGCGTGATTATGCGACGGCGCATACGGATATTGCGCACCGTTATTTTTCAGAGATACCGCGTGAAGGGCGAGGGCGGTTGCATGAGGCTTTTGAAGAGTTACAGAAACAGGGCGGCGGCGCGGGGATCGACCCCGGCAGTTTTTCCCAGCCGCATGTAACACGCTATAATAAACGCGACCGCTAAAGCTTACATACCCGGAAGTTCCGTGACGGGAACAATCCCGTCGTCCAGACCGTCCGGCCGCCCGATAACGGTAAAACCAAGTTCATCAGCATTCAGAAGACGCGCGGCAACGCGGCGCACATCATCTTTGCCGACGGCACGGAGGCGGTCGTTGCGGCTGTTGATATATTCCGTATCGCGTCCGTCTTCCTGCAGGCCGGAAAGTATGGAGGCGATGCCGCCCGTTGAGGTCAGGCTGAGCGGAAACGAGCCGATCAGATAGTTTTTAGCTTCTTCAACCTCTTGTGCCGTCGGTCCTTTTTCAGCCATGTGCCGCCACGTATCTTTCACCAGTGCGACGGCCTCTCCCGCCGTTTCGTTGGCGGTAGAAAACTGCCCCTGCAGCAGATCCGCCTGCCGCATATGCGCCAGACCGGTATAAATGCCGTAAGTCAGGCCGTGTTCTTCACGCAGGGCTTTCATAAGGCGCGAGGCAAAACCGCCGCCGCCCAGAATATAATTGAGCACAATGGCTGCGGGATAATCCTCGTCATGCACGGAAATGCCCTGATGGGCGAACCGGATGACGCTTTGCGGCACATCCATTTCATAGACGTAAACTTTTCCGGCGGCCTCCGCATTGAGTGCCGGAGTCTCGGGAATATCTTCTTCCCCGCCCTTGTGTAGCCCGCCGAAAATATCGTCGAGTTTTGCGGCCAGATCTTCGGCGGAAATATCTCCGCTGACGGAAATCTGCAATCCGTCACGGATGAATTGCCGCCGTGCCAGCGTTTTTAAATCATCTGCGGTGATTTTCGCGACGGTTTCAAGGTTGCCGCGTCCGGGGCGCTCATAAACATGCCCCTGAAATAGCATACCGTTAAAAACGCGTGCTGCTACCCAGCCGGGATTGCCCAGACTGTGGCGGATATTATTGACGGTTGCGCGACGCATACGCTCCAGAGATTCTTCTTCAAAATGCGGCTGTGTCAGCGCCAGATGCAAAAGCTCGAAGGCTTTATCCTGATGACGGCTTAATGTTCTGACCGAACCGTAAAAACGGTCGCGTCCGGCCGAAAAGGACAGGCTGATAACATTGTTTTCCAATTCGCGCTGGAAGGCCTGACTGTCATAGGGGCCGGCACCTTCATCCAGCATTGCCGCCAGCATCATCATATATCCGGCCTGATCTTCGCTTTCCAGCATCATACCGCCGGGGAAGGAAAAATTCAGCGCAATGACAGGCACGCTTGTATCTTCAACCAGCCATGCGTTCAATCCGCCGGGGCTGGTTACTTCCAGAATTTCAACGCGGCTATCGGGAATTTCAGCCAGAGATATATCACCGCGCAACAGTTTTTCAAGCGCAGCAGGCTGTGCACCACTTTTTTGCAGATGTGCGCTGCGCAGAAAAAAGGTCCCGGCGACAAGGCAAAATCCGGCGATAACAACAAGCCCCCATGAAAGCGGCGTTTTTTTCCATGTATCTGCCCGTGAATCTGTTTGTGAATTTGTTTGCGCGGATGTCATCGTTTTCTACCCTTTGTGATTTTTATTCTTCGGCCGGAAGCAAAATGCCGCTGACCGATGCCTGTCCGTTGCCGAAAACACTTTGCGCCGCCTCCATTACATCCTGTGCGGATATGTTTTCAATGCGTTCCGTCCAGTATTCAACGTAGTCGAGATCAAAATCTGCCGTCAGGGCGCGTCCGAAAACCTGTGCCGGGTATTGCAAGCTGTCGCGGGCGTAATCCGCGCTGTCAATCAGGCGGTTTTTCGATTCCGTCAGCTCCGCATCGGTAATGCCGCCGGACATCAGTTTGCGGATTTCGTCCAGCAGCGCTTTTTCAACCGTTTCGATATCGCTGTCCGGCGCAGGCACGGCATAAAGTGCAAAACGCGACAGGCCGCGCTGTACGGCGTTATAGGAGCTGCCTGCGCTTGTCGCAACTTTCTGTTCGACAACGAGGGCGCGGTACAGGCGGGAGGTCGTGCCTTCGCCCAGAATGTCGGAGAGAATTTCCAGCGCTTCCGATCCTGCCGGGGCGCGGTAATGACGTTGATAGACGGGGCTTTGTACGGTCGCATCCCGCAGGGTGATCCGCTTGTCGGCTTCCAGCGGGGCGGGGGCGGACCAGACGCGCTGCAGCTGTCTTGTCTGCGGCGGGTTGGTCAGATGTCCGTAATATTGGTTTGCAAGTTTTTTCAGGCGTTCGGCAGTGATATCTCCGGCGACGATCAGGATCGCATTTGCGGGGCGGTAATGGCGGCGGTAGAAATCCAGCGCATCTTCACGGGAAAGCCCTTCCATCTCGTGTCGCCAGCCGATCACCGGAATGCTGTAGGGGTGGTTGACAAACAGTGCGCTGCTGACAGCCTCGCCCAGACGTGCGGCAGGGATATTGTCGGTGCGCTGGCTGCGTTCTTCCAGAATAACCTGCCGCTCCCGCGTGACCAGTTCTTCGGACAGGACAAGGTTTTTCATCCGGTCGGCCTCCATCGTCATCACCAGCGGCAGTTTTTCCACGGCGATGTTTTGGAAATATCCCGTGTAATCCTGCGCGGTAAAGGCATTATCCTGCCCGCCGTGGCTTTTGACGATTTTTGAAAATTCGTCAGGCGGGATATTTTTTGTGCCTGTAAAAAGCAGGTGTTCCAGAAAATGCGCGATTCCCGATTTGCCGCGCGGCTCGTCGGCCGCACCGGTTTTGTACCACAGCATATGGCTGACAACGGGCGCGCGGTGGTTGGGAATAACAACGACTTTCAAACCGTTGTCCAGCGTAAAGCTTTCTGCGCCGAATGTTTGCGCCCGCGCGGAAGATATGAAGAACAGCAGAAAAACAGCCGTTATGCACAGCAGCGCACAAAAAAACTTTTGACAGCGGACGGATGAAACCGATAGAAAGGGCATGCGAGTTTATCTCCTTAAAGATAAAAAACTTTAGCGGATTTTAACCGACAGTGACAGGAACAGTTATGGGCAAAACAGACGCGGCTGTAAAGGAAATTCTGGCTCCCTACCGTGTGGAGATTGATACGATCGACAGGGAACTGGTTGCGCTTTTGGTGCGGCGGTTCAAAATTGTGCAGCAGGTGGCCAATGTCAAGGCGCAGCACAATATCCCCTCCCTTTTGCCCGACCGCGTTGACGAGGTGCGGGAAAATGCCGCAAAAATGGCGGAGGAACAGGGGCTTGACGGCGATTTTGTGCGCAGGCTTTATACGCTGATGATCGATTATGCCTGCAGTTTTGAAGATGAATTGATGGACGGAAAAAATCCGTGAAACAGGGCTTGGCCGTCCGGCGTTCCGCCGTGAAAATTCTGGGGCGTGTTTTTCGGCAGCAGCAAATGCTGGATGAGGCTTTCAGGGCTGAGGCTAAAGACCTCACACCGCAGGATGCGGGCTTTCTGAAAGCGCTTGTGACAACTGTTCTGCGGCGGCGCGGCCAGATTGATGCGGCGCTTGCCCCGTTTCTGCCGCGAAAGCCTGAAAAAATCAAACCGCCGCAACTGCTTGATATTCTGCGTCTGGGGGCGGCGCAAATCCTGTGCATGGACGGTACGGCAGCGCATGCCGCGGTCGATCTTGCTGTTGAGGCGGCGGCAAAAAACCGGAAAACCTCTGCGGCCAAAAATATGGTCAATGCCGTGCTGCGCCGCATGCTGCGCGAGAACGTTGCGCTGCCGCCGGATGCGTCGCTGAATATTCCGCCGTGGCTTTTCAAAATATGGGAGGCGGATTACGGGCGGGAAACCGCGCTGCGGATTGCGGACACCGCGCTGCGGGAGCCTGTTCTGGATATCACGGTTAAAAATATGCAGGAGAGGCAAAAATGGGCGGAGAGTCTCGGCGGGATTGTGCTGCCGACGGGAAGTTTGCGCTGCGCGGATGCCGGAGGGCGTATCGGGGATATGTCCGGCTTTGTCGAAGGCGCGTGGTGGGTGCAGGATACGGCGGCGGCGCTGCCGGTGCAAATTCTGGCGCAGGGTACGGATTTGCGGGGACGGCATGTTATTGATCTCTGCGCCGCACCGGGCGGAAAAACCCTGCAGCTTGCGGCGATGGGCGCGTCTGTCACGGCGGTGGACAAATCCGCCGCGCGGCTGTCGCTGCTGGAAGAGAATCTGAAACGTACAGGGCTTGGAAAAAACGTCACGCTTGTCGAGGCCGATGTTACGCAATGGCAGCCTGAAACCCCGTCGGATTTCGTTCTGCTGGATGCGCCCTGCAGCGCAACGGGAACCTTGCGCCGCCATCCCGATCTGCTCTATCTGAAGCGGGAGGAGGATATTGCGGCGCTCGCGGCACTGCAACGGGCGGCACGGCAAAATGCGGCGCAGATGCTGAGTGCGGGAGGACGGCTGGTTTATGCGGTCTGTTCGCTGCAAAAAGCGGAGGGCGAGGCGCATCCGCCGCCGGAAAACCTTCTGCCGGAGCCTGTAAAAGATTTTGTTTTTGAAGCGGAAAGCGATGGAAATATAAGGAGTTTTCCGTTCAGCGATCCGGGAGCGGCGGGAGGGATGGATGGTTTTTTCATTGCCCGCTTCCGCAGGAATTGATAGGATAGGATGATGGAAAAGGATATTCTGATCGCACCTTCAATTTTATCTGCCGATTTCTCCAGACTGGGGGAAGAAGTGCGTGCCATCGACAAGGCCGGCGCGGATTACATCCATATTGACGTGATGGACGGGCATTTCGTGCCGAATTTGACCATCGGTCCCTGTGTCGTCAAATCCCTGCGTCCGCATTCCAAAAAGATTTTTGATGTGCATCTGATGATTGCGCCTGTTGATCCGTTTATCGAGGAATTCGCGAAAGCGGGGGCGGATATGATCAGTTTTCATCCCGAAGCGGGTGCGCATATGCACCGCACGATCCAGTTGATCAAATCGTTGGGTAAAAAGGCCGGTATTGCACTGAATCCGGCGACACCTGTTTCCGTGCTGGAACATGTGATCGGCGAGATTGATATGGTGCTGGTGATGACCGTGAATCCGGGCTTCGGCGGACAGGCCTTTCTGCCGCTTGGCGATAAAATCCGTGCCGTGCGCGATATGGCGGATGCGGCGGGGCACAAAAATCTTGATATTCAGGTCGACGGCGGTATTACGCCGGACACCGCACCGACGGCAATTGCGGCCGGTGCAAATATTCTGGTGGCGGGTACCGCCGTTTTTCGGGACGGGCCGGATCATTACGCCTCTGCTATTTCGGCATTACGCAGGAAATCCCTTGCTGCGTAGCGCCTTTCTTTAAAGATGTCTATTTGCCGGATTTCTCCGGCGGGTTTAAAAACAGAAACAAAACGGAGCCCCATCGCGATGCGTGAGGACAGCACAACGCCGAAAGACACCGGTTTTTTCCGGAATCTCAGCGCTTATGTGCATCAGATCAAATGCGCATCGCCGCTTTACGATATGGCGCTGCGCCGCGTGGCATCGGTCAGGAATGCGCCGCTGATTATCCCGCCCGATCCGTGGCCGGGGGATGCGGCACGCGGCTATGATGCCCTGCAGGGTGTGTACAGCTATGAAGGGCGGCATCTGCGCAGCCTTGATGTGATTTGGGAACCGGAAGGCGTGCATGACGCATGGCTGACGGCAATGCACGGTTTTGATATTTTGCGCGATCTGCGCGCCTTGGGCGGAGAAAGAGCCCGCCGTCACGCCCGTTATCTGATCGGCGACTGGCTGGAGTATTACGGGCGCTGGCATCCGCTGTCATGGCGTCCGGATATTGCCGCGCGGCGTATTGTCCATTGGCTTTCTTCCTATATGGCGTTTTGCGCCAGTGCGGAGGAGGAGTTTTGCAACGAGGTGCTGACAAGTCTGGCGCGTCAGCTCAAACATGTGTCGGGGCATTCTGCTGCAGAAGATCTTCTTTATACGGCAAAGGCGCTGTTTTACGGCGGAATGGCGGTCGGAGAAGAAAAATACTGCCGTCAGGCGCTGCACCTGCTGGCGGCGGAGATACGGGGGAGCATTCTGTCCGATGGCGGGCATAAAAGCCGCAATCCCGAACATCATCTGATTTTTTTGCAAAATCTTCTGGATTTGCGGGCGGCTCTGCATCTGGCAGGGCTGAAACCGCCTGAATTTTTGCCGCATACCGTTGCAAAAATGTCCTCTGTGCTGCGCAGTCTGCGTCATAATGACGGCGGTCTTGCGGTTTTTCACGGCGGCAGTGCCATGCGCGGCAGCTTGTGTGACATGGTCTTGGCGCAGGCCGGGCAGGGGCAGGCGGCACGACCGCTGAAATCTCTCGGCGCAACGGGGTACGAGCGCCTGTCGCAGGGGCGGACGACTGTTATTATGGATGTCGGAGAAACGCAGGAAGACGGGCATCATGCCGGTTTGCTGGCCTTTGAGATGAGTTGCGGACGCGACCGCCTGATTGTCAATTGCGGGACATGGAACGGTCATCCGGCATGGAACAAGGCTTTGCGTTCGACGGCTGCACATTCCACCGTGACCGTTGAAGAAAGCAATGCCCTGCCGCAGAGATCGGAAAAAGCGCCACTGATTCGCAAGCCGGAGATTAAAAAACTGCGGGAGGATATCAACGGTACAGCTTTTATTGATGCCGTGCACGACGGGTATCAGGAGCGATTCGGTGTTGTGCATCGTCGTATTCTAACATTAAAAGAGTCCGGTAATATTCTGGAAGGAAAGGATATTCTGTCCGGAATGGACGGGGCAGCCTTTACGTTGCGATTCCATCTCCACCCGTCGGTCAGAGCCTCTGTGATTCGCGGAGGAGCACAGATATTGTTGCGGACGCAAAGCGGGCAGGGCTGGTATTTTTCTTGTAATTCAAGCGTTTCCGGGCTTGAAGAAAGTGTCTATGTGATGCACCGCCATTGTGACGCACCGCATAATACAGTGCAGATTTTTGTGCATGCCCAGATTGCGGAGGGGGAAACATCTGTAAAATGGAGTTTTTCCAAAGCTGTATAGTTTAAAATCAATGGCTTAGGATAAAATTGCGCGCGAAATGTTAAAATAGGGTTAATCCGTCTTTTCCCCGAATTACAGGGGTTTAGGCGACGTTAACCTTTTTTCGGGGTGGATTAACGAATTTTTAACCATTTGGGGGCTATACTGGAAATATGAACAGAGATTTTTTCATGTGGTTTCTTAAATCTCGTTTCATCTGTGCCTCCTCATAGTCTTTTGCCCGGTCTTTTTAGACCGGGCATTTCTTTGATGCCTGCTTTTCCGGTTTTTCCTGTTTGAAGATCGTCCGCTGCGGGTGTATATCTGTTACAAAACGGCTTGAAAGGCAGCGGCGATGAGTGAAATCGATTACGGCAAAACAAAAGCAGTGGCCATATGGCTGTATAGCTGTGCCTTTCTGATTTTCTGCATCGCCATTGTCGGCGCTATCACCCGCCTGACCGGATCGGGGCTGTCGATTACGGAATGGCAGCCGGTGACCGGAATTCTGCCGCCAACCGCGCCGGAAGAATGGGCGCGGGTATTTGATCTTTACCGTGAAACGCCGGAATACCAGAAAATCAACAGAGGCATGTCGCTGGACGAATTTAAATTCATCTTTTTCTGGGAGTGGTTTCACCGCCTGCTCGGGCGGCTTGTCGGTGTGGTTTATCTTGTGCCGTTTCTGGCTTTTCTTGCAATGAAGCGTATTCCGCGTATCTATCTGCCAAGCTTTATCGGTTTCTTCCTGCTTGGCGGCGCACAGGGGTTTATGGGCTGGTATATGGTACAAAGCGGTCTTGTGGATGTTCCGGCCGTCAGCCATTACCGGCTTGCGGCGCATCTCTCCCTTGCGCTGTTGCTGTTCGGTCTTATTTTACACATGGCGTTGCGCCTGTCATTGCCGCCGGCCAAAGACCGGGCGCCGCTGGATGTGCTGTACAAGCCCGCATGGCGGGTCATGGCCGTGCTGGCGTTGACAATCCTCTGGGGGGCGTTTGTGGCGGGATCAAAGGCGGGGCTGGTCTATAACAGCTTTCCTCTGATGGGGAAATATCCGTGGCCGGAGGAATTGCTGGATATGTCGCCGCTGTGGATCAACTTTTTTGAGAATCATGCAACGGTACAGTTTATTCACCGTCTGCTGGCCTTTATAACGCTGGTGCTTGTTTTGCAACTGGTGTTCCGCGCCATGAATTTTCAGAAAGCGCCGCGTATTGCATGGGCGTTCGGTTGTCTCGGGTTTCTGGCAATTGTACAGTTTATGCTGGGCGTTGTGACCATCGTCTCGGAGGTTGCCCTGCCGCCGGCTGTTTTGCATCAGGCAGGAGCCATGTTGCTGCTGGCGGCGCT
>SKHU01000221.1 GCA_007116755.1 Alphaproteobacteria bacterium | reverse complement strand
TTCCGCCGCCTGTTGCATTAAATCGTCAAAATCTTTCAAGCCTGAGGCGGCACGGGTCTTGATCGGGCCGGGGGAAAGCGCATTGACGCGGATTCCGGCGCGCCCCAGCTCAACGGCCTGATAGCGCACCACCGCCTCCAGCGCCGCCTTGACCGGCCCCATGATATTGTAATTGGTGACAACGCGCTGCGCACCGTAATAGCTCATCGTCAGTACGGCGCCGCCATCCTGCATCAGCGCCTCGGCGGCTTTCGTCAGCCGGATCAGCGAATGGCAGGAAATATCCATCGCCGTCAGAAATCCTTTTAAGGAACAATCGGTGACGCGGCCGTGCAGATCCTCCTTCGGCGCAAAGGCAATCGAATGCACCAGAAAATCCAGCCGCCCCCATTTCTCTTCAATCGCCTTGAACAGCGCGTTTTGCTGCTCATCCTCCCGCACGTCCAGCGGCATGATAATCGGCGCGTCCAGCTGTTCCGCCAGCGGCCGCACATAAGATTCTGCTTTTTCATTCTGATAGGTGACGGCCAGCTCCGCCCCTTGTGCGTGAAAAATTTTCGCGCAGCCCCATGCAATCGACTGGTCGTTCGCCATACCGACGACAAGCCCTTTTTTTCCTTTCAGCGCCATAACACCGCTCCTTAAATTTTTATTTTACGCCAGATTCAAAATGCCGATCGTATGGCGTGCGATCATTCGTTCTTCATCGGCACGGATAATCCGTGTTTGAAACTTCGGCAGAAAAGACAGGCGCTCGACAATGCCGCCGCGCACGGGCGCGGCATTTTCGCCGATACCGCCGGTAAAGACCAGCATATCAAGCCCGCCGAGCGAGACAACCATTTCCGCAATTTTCTGCGCGGTGCGGAAAATAAAGTAATCGACGGCAAACCCCGCTTCCTGCGTTTTGCTTTCCAGCAGTTTTTTCATATCGGACATGCCGCCCGACAGGCCTTTCAGGCCGGAATAATTATACAGCGCGTTTTCCACATCCCGCAGCGACAGCCCGCATGTGCGCTGCATATACACCACCGCGCCGGGATCAAGCGCACCGCAGCGCGTGCCCATCGGCAGACCTTCCAGCGCCGTCATGCCCATGGTCGTGTCGATACTGTATCCGCGGCGCATCGCGCACAGGCTTGCGCCGTTGCCCAGATGCGCGGCAACGACACGTTCGGGAATGCCGCCTTCCTCCTCTGCCAGCACATGCGCCGTCCATTCATAGGACAGGCCGTGAAACCCGTAGCGGCGCACGCCCTGATCGCGCAAATCTTTCGGCAGCGCATAGCTTTGCGTGATACGGTCGTGTCCGGCATGAAACGCCGTATCAAAACAGCCGATTTGCGGCAGATCGGGATAAAGCTTGGCCAGCGCGCGCACCGCCGCCAGATTATGCGGCTGGTGCAGCGGCGCCAGCGGCGCAAAACTGTCCAGCTGCATCAGCATATCATTATCCAGCCGCACCGGATCGCAATAGACGACGCCGCCGTGAACGATGCGGTGCCCCGCCGCGACAAGCCGCCAGCCATGCGTGTCCGCCTGTACGAAATCCAGAGCTTCTTTCATCGCCTGCGCTTGCGTCAGTTCCATCGGCAATGCGCGGTCTTCCGTACCTGCAAGTTTAAAAACCGGACGGCTGCCGATACCGGTGATACGCCCGTCGGCCAGCAGCGGCAAATCTTCCGTCGTGCCGAAAACGCGGAACTTCACGCTGGACGATCCGACATTCAGCACCAGAACGGCATCGTTTGCGGCGCCCGGTTTGCTCATTTGATCTGCCCCTGTTTGCGGGCTTCGGCAATGCGCACGGCCAGCGCGCAGGACATCAGCCGCGTTCTGAGATTGTCCGAACGGCTGGTCAGAATTACGGGTACGCGCGCCCCCAGCACCAGCCCTGCCGCATCACTGTTCCCTAGAAAAGTCAGCTGTTTGGCGATCATATTTCCGGCCTCGATATCCGGCGCGATCAGAATATCGGCATCGCCCGCCACTTCGGATTTGATGCCCTTGTTGTCCGCCGATTGTTTGCTGATCGCCGCATCCAGCGCCAGCGGCCCGTCAAGCACACCGTCTTCGATCTGGCCGCGATCGGCCATTTTGCAGAGCGCCGCCGCGTCCAGCGTCGATTGCATCCGCGCATTGACGGTTTCCACCGCCGACAGCACCGCGACTTTCGGCTTCAGACCGTGATTGCCGGCCATAATGCGCCACAGCCCGATAGCGTTGCGGCAGATATCCGCCTTGACGTCAAGATCAGGCGCGATATTGATGGCGGCATCGGTGATAATCAGCGGTTTGTGATAAGTCGGAATATCCATGACATAAGCATGGCTGATGCGCCGTTCCGTGCGTAGCCCGCCCGAGGACGAGACCAGCGCCGAGAGCAGCTCGTCCGTATGCAGCGACCCCTTCATCACCGCCTGCACCTTTCCTGCGGCGGCCAGCCGCACCGCCTCGGCGGCGGCGGCGTGGGAATGTTCGGTGTCGATGATCTCGAAGGCGGAAATATCAACCTCCGCCTCCTCCGCCGCAGCGCGAATGCGGTCTTTCGGCCCGATCAGTACGGGGGTGATCAGATTTTCCGTCACCGCCTCGACAATCGCGGCAATGCCGTGCGCCTTCACGGGATGTACGATTGCGGTTTTCAGAGGGTCAAGCGCGGCGCAGGAATCGATCAGATCGCGGTAACGGTCATGATATTTGAAATGCACCTCCGGCAGTTCGGCGCGTTTTTTACGGATTTTCTCCGTCGGTGCCAGCACGACCGCCGTGCCGGAAACCAGCACGTCCCCCAGATCATTGCTGCATGCGCAATCCAGCGTCACAATCGGTTTTCCTTCGCGCTTTTCTTTTACCGTGACATTGACATGCACCGTATCGCCGATACGTACGGGTTTCTTAAAACGCAAATCCTGACTAAGATAGATCGTGCCCGGTCCCGGCAGCACTGTGCCCAGCACCGTGGAAATCAGCGCCCCCGGCCACATGCCGTGGCCGATGATGCCCTGAAAAATCGTGTTATTGGCGTAAACCTCGTCCAGATGCGCGGGGTTGACGTCGCCCGACATCACCGCAAACAGATCAATATCCTCTTTCGACAGCGTACGGGAAAGCCCCGCCTGCTGGCCGATTTTGAGTTCGTCGAATGTGACGTTTTCAATATAATCGTCTTTTTTCGCGGTTTTGGCCTGTCCCATCACGCTTTCTCCCTCTTTTTAAAACGCCGCAGAATGAATTTCTCGCTCTCCAGCAGGAACAGCACCGCAAGACCAAATGCGACGACCTGCACCCCTTGCATGAATGTTAGCGGATCGGAACCGAAAAAGACATTCATAAACGGCGCGTAGGTGAACAGGAATTGCAGAACCGTCACCGCCCCGACGGCGATCAGCACCGCCGGCGTGCCGAGTATGCCTTCCCATGTCAATGACGTACCGTGCGTATAACGAATGCTGAACAGATAGAAAATCTCCATCACCACCAGCGTGTTGACCGCCATCGTGCGGGCGGTTTCGACATCAAGACCGGCGGCACGCGCCAGCGCGAATTGCGCAAAAATCCCGATACAGAACAGCGTTGAAACGAACGCGATACGCCAGAGAAGAAACGGCGACAAGACCGGTGTGCCCGGCGGGCGCGGCGGGCGTTTCATCACTGCTTTTTCCGGCGGTTCAAAGGCCAGTGACAGCGCCAGCGCGACGGAGCTGACCATATTCACCCATAAAATCTGCACCGCCGTAATCGGCAGCGTCAAGCCGAACAGAATCGCCGCAACAAGGCTGAAAGATTCGCCGCCGTTGACAGGCAGCAGAAAGGCAATCGCCTTTTTCAGATTGTCATACACCGTGCGACCGCCGCGTACTGCGGCGGCAATGGAGGCGAAATTATCGTCCGTCAAGACGATTTCCGCCGCTTCCTTCGCCGCCTCGCTGCCCTTGCGCCCCATAGCGATGCCGATATCGGCGCGTTTCAAAGCCGGCGCGTCATTGACGCCGTCGCCCGTCATCGCAATCACCTTGCCGTCCGCCTGCAGCACCTCGATCAGACGCAGCTTGTGCGCGGGGCTGGTGCGGGCAAAAACGTCGCTTTCAAGCACGGCCTGTGTCAGCGCCGCGTCATCCATCCTGTCGATCTCCGCGCCGGTGACGACGCGATCCGTTTTTTCCAGCCCGATCTCGCGCGCAATCGCCGCCGCCGTCGCGCCGTGATCGCCTGTGATCATCTTGACGCTGATGCCTGCCGTACGGCATTCCTTGACCGCGGCGATTGCCTCTTCGCGCGGCGGGTCGATCAACCCCCAAAGCCCCAGCAGCACCAGCCCGTCTTCCACATCTTCAAATCCGATATTCTGTGCGGATTTTGCAACCGTTTTCACCGCCACGGCCAGAACGCGCTGGCCTTCGGCGGCAATCCCGTCCACCGTTTTCAGCCACGCGTCTTTGTCCAGCGGTTTTTCGCTCCCCGATGCGTCATATTGCGCCGCGCACATGTCCAGCAGTTTTTCCGGTGCGCCTTTGACGAAAATCCGTTTTTCTCCGTCAATCTCGTGCAGCGTCGCCATAAAACGGTGTTTGGCGTCAAAGGGAATCGTGTCCAGACGCGGATATTTTTCCTGCGTCTCCTGCGCCGCAAAACCGCATTTTGCCCCCAGCGCCAGCAATGCGCCTTCCATCGGGTCGCCCTCCACCGCCCATGTGCCGTCTTTTTCATGCAGCGCCGCATCATCCATCGTGTCGATTTCTGCGCCTGTAACAACGCGACCGGTTTTTTCCAGACCGATCTGCCGCGCAATCGCCGCCGCCGTCGCGCCGTGATCGCCTGTGATCATCTTGACGCTGATGCCTGCCGT
>SKHU01000131.1 GCA_007116755.1 Alphaproteobacteria bacterium | reverse complement strand
TTTTTTATCTTTTTTATTGTAACACAATTTCTGCCGCAATATGACATTACAGCCGTCGTGCCTCGTCCGGCAGCATCACGGGAATGCCGTCAATCACCGGATAGGCAAGACCCGACGCACGGCTGATCAGCTCCTGTTTCTCCGCATCATATTCCAGCGGCATCTTCGTGACCGGACAGACGAGCATTTCCAAAAGCGCGCCATCGGGTTTTATTTTTTTGGTCTCTTCATTCATCACAAAATTCCGTATTTTCAGGAAAACAAAATGGACGACAGCCGCCGCCGGCCCGACACTGTGACGGGATGCCCATTGCCAAGCGCTTCGAAAACACGGATCAACTGCTTGCGCGCCTGCCCGTCCTTCCAGTCTTTATTTTTTTCAACCAGATCCAGAAATTTTTCTACGCTGTCTTCATAGCGCCCGTCCCTGAACAACACCATCGCCAGATCATATATATCTTGCGGTTTATCTCCCTTGATCGCGCTACTGTCTTTTTCCGGCGCTTCGCCCAGAAGATCAAGATGCGTCTCCAGCGCAGCAATCGCAGGCGGAATTTTGTCCAGTTTTTCCCGCACCTGATCAAAAAATTTACGTGCCTCTTCCGGCTTGCCGGCAACGATAAAGCTGCGGATAAACCCTGCGACCGCATCTTCGTTTCCGGGATCGGCCTGCAGAACTTTTGCATAGGCGGCCTGCGCCTCCTGCCAGTTACCGCCGTCCAGCACGGCATCGGCCTTATCAAGAAATGCGCGGATATGCTCGTCAGAAGATGCACCGTCCGCAGCAGGCGCACCGCCGCCCTGCTTGGCCACACGGTTGACGAATGCCGTCACTTCACTTTCGGGCTTCGCGCCCATAAACCCGTCAATCGGCTGCCCCTGATAAAAAGCCAGCACCGTCGGCACGGATTGCACCTGCATGGCCTGCGCCAGTTCGGGGTTGTTGTCGATATTGATTTTGGCCAGAACGACCGCGCCGCCCTCCGCCGTTACAGCTTTTTCCAGCACCGGCATCAGCTGCTTGCACGGCCCGCACCACGGTGCCCAGAAATCAACGATCACCGGCGTTTTCAAAGATTCTTCCAGAACGTTCTTTTCAAACTCCATCGTATCGACATCGATGATTTTTACCGCCGCTTCCGCCGCGCCCGCCGCTGTCGGGAAAAGGTGAATATTCTCGTCCATTATCTTTAACCTCTCCTATCCCTTGTCAAAATCCACAATAACCGGTGTATGACCGCAGGCATCAATAAATTTCAGCAAATCCTGCGAGCGAATTTCCGTTGTCATATCGTTGCGCAGCGGATGAAAATTCAGCCTGTCGAAATCTTCCGCCAGCTTGCGGTCAATCACCGGAATGATCCGGTTCTGATCATCATTGATCAGCGCAAGAGGTGTCACCGATCCGGGCGTTACACCCAAAACCTCCTCCATCAATTCGGGCTTGCCGAAAGACAGCCGCGCCGAGAGCAGACGCTTTTGCAGCCAGTTCATATCAACCGCCGTATTCTGCTCTGCCACCACCAGCCAAAGCTGCCCTTTTTTATCTTTTAAAAACAGGTTTTTTGTCTGGCTGCCGCGGAAATGCCCACGAATATCCGCACCGTCTTCCACCGTAAACAGCGGCCTGTGCGCCACGGTTTTGGCCGTGATGCCCAAACGGTCAAAATAGCTTTTCAGCGGTTCCGGCGTTTCCACCGGTTGAACGCCTTTCTGTTTTTTTTCTATGTTGTTTTTTGCTGTCATAATGTCCACAGTATAGCCGCCCTGCCGTGAATCGCAAGCTCTCTAAACACCGCAAAGAAAAAAGCGGCCGGTTCCGCAAAAGCAAAACCGGCCGTATCGAGTTTGACGGAAAATAAATTCCGCCGAGAGATGAGAGGTGAGTTAAAACCTTAAAACTTTGGAGGGGTGGAGCATTCTGCTCCCGAAAAGCGGTTTCTTCCGCAGGGGTTATTTTACTGTTCATATTTTAGAACGGGAACAGCACATCGAAAATCTGCTGCCCGTAGCGGGGCTGCTGTACATCTGTGATCTGGCCGCGGCCGCCGTAGGAAATGCGCGCCTCGGCAATTTTGTCGTAGCTGATTGAATTTTGCGTCGTGATGTCCTCAGGGCGGATCACGCCGGCGATGCGCAATTCGCGCACTTCAAAATTGACACGCACCTCCTGCCGCCCGTGAATGACAAAATTGCCGTTGGGCAGCACTTCGGCGATCATCGCCGCCATTTTCAGCTTGATTTCCTCTTCGCGCTCGATCTTGCCGCGCCCTGTTGAATTGCTGCCGCTGCTCATACGGGCAAGATTGTCGAGATCAATCTCGGCAGGCAGAATTTTTTGCGGCAGCTTGGTTTCCAGACCAAGCAGATTCGGAAAACCTGCATTTTCAGAGTTGTTGCGGTTGCGCGTCGTTTCATTTTCGATTGTCGCCTCATCCTTGATATCGATGGTCACGGTCAGAATATCGCCGACTTTATGCGCGCGCTGATCCTTGAAAAACGCCTGCCGTCCACCCGTCCAGAGGGAGTTGGCCTGCTTTTCCTCCTCGCGTATTTCCGGCATCGGCAGGCTGACGGCACGATAACCCGGTGCCTCCAGCGGATTTTCGATCGGGCTGAGCGGCGGCTCCTTGCCGACATGCGCCAGCCGGTCGCGCGTATTGCCGCAAGCAGCAAGGCTGAACGACAAAAGCCCGATCACCGCAGCTTGCGTCATTTTATGTTTGAACAGTTTTCTCATCTCTCTTGATCTCCCGTTTTTTTTAAGACGGTTTTTTTACATTTCCGCAGTGTTGACGCGCACACTCTGCGCCCCGACCACCACGCCTTCAATCACCCTGTTCGAGGAGGTGTTCATCACACGGATGATTTCCCCCTCCGCACCGTTTTCCAGCGAACGTCCGCGCGCCGTCAGCGTCAGATGCCCGTGCTGCAAATGCAGCGTTACATGCTCGCCGCGGCGCACGGCCAGCGGCGCTGCGATATTTTCTGGAATCACAGGCTGCATCGCATCAATCACCCGACGCGGTGTCTGCCCGACAAGCCCCGCCGTATCCAGAACGGCACTGGACGGAATCTGCGACAGCCGCATACGCATCAGATCAATATCCTGCGCACCGATCACATCGCCGTTGCGCAGGCGGCGGTTCAAAACGGGGACATCAACAAGCCTGTGTGCACGTCCTGTGACAGCCGTTTTTTTACGCGCGCCGCCGCCTTCCAGTACAATGCCTGCCGTCATACGGCCGGAAGACGGGTCAAAATCCAGACGCGCCACCGTAATTTCGGGCGTTGCACCGTGCGGCAGATAAAGCGCAGCCGCGCGGCGATCAAGTTCGACTTCAAACACTGCGCCGTTCAGCCTTTGCGACAGGGCATCTTCGATATGCGTCGCCAGCCGTTCCGGAGAAACAAGTGTGACATCGCGCCGCACAACGCTGCGGATATGCGCGCCCTCCGGCTGCCAGTCGAGATTAAAGGCGCGCGCAATCCGCATCAAATCCTGCGCCGACAGAACCAGTGTTTTCCCCGGTTCCGGCGCAGGGGCCAGCACATGACCCGCATCCTTCGTAATACCTTCAAACACATGTCCCAGCGTCAGCACCTCGCCCGTCAGCCTGATCTCGCCCTGCGGCGACAAGGCCGCCGCAGATGCGGTGAACAGAAACAGCGCTGCAAAAACTGCCGGAACCGTCCGTATAAAATATGTTATCTGCCTTTTCATTTTTCAGACCTTATTGTTGACTGGTGTATTAACGCAGCTGCGTGACCGTGTTGAGCATTTCGTCACCCGCCTGTATCGTCTTGGCGTTCATCTCATAGGCACGCTGCGCCTGAATAAGATTGGTGATTTCCTGCACGACATTGACATTGGACGCTTCCAGCGTGCCCTGTTCGATCCGGCCGAAACCGGCCGTATTCGGATCGCCGATGACGGCCGTTCCCGATGCCTCGGTTTCAAGATAAAGATTGTCACCGACCGCCTCCAGACCGGCAACATTCTGGAAGATCGCAAGCTGGACCTGTCCGACATTGTTCAGTGCCACCTGCCCCTGAATTTTTACCAGTACCTCACCGCTGTTGTTAATGGTGATGTCCACCGCATCTTCGGGGATTGCAATGCCCGGCTCCAGAATATACCCTTCAGAGGTTACCAACTCGCCGTTTTCATTCATCTGGAACGAACCGTCGCGCGTATAAGCGGTTTCCCCCGTCGGCAGCGTAATCTGGAAATATCCGGTACCGACAACACCAAGATCAAGCGGGTTATCGGTCATCTGCAACGCGCCCTGTTCGTTGACGCGGTACACCGACCCTGTTTTGACACCCAGACCGATCTGGATGCCCGCCGGAACGGTCGATCCCGTGTCGGATGATGTCGAGCCGGGGCGGATTTTATTCTGATAGAGCAAATCCTTGAATTCCGCGCGCTGTTTTTTATAGCCCGTGGTATTCATATTGGCGATATTGTTGGAGATGACATCAACATTCAACTGTTGCGCCAGCATTCCCGTCGCGCCGATATTCAGTGTCAATGACATATTCTCTCTCCTTTTTTCATTTTATTTTTCTTATCCCGAATTCTGTGTCAGACGCCCGATCAGATTGCGCTGCCTTTCATGATCGTTTTGCAGCAGACGCTGCGTTGCCTGATAGCTGCGCGTAATTTCAATCATACGGTTCATTTCCAGAACCGGCTGGACATTCGATCCCTCCAGCATAAACTGCACGATTTTTGTCCCTTCCGCCGGAAGCGGTGCCTGACCTTCCGGATTATAATACAGCCCGTCTCCGGCTGCGGTGAGTTCCTGCTCGTTTTCAAAACGCACAACACCGATTGTACCGATGATGCCGCTTTCCTGCGTTGTGACAATTCCGTCACGCGTGATGCCGATTTGCGTGTCACCTTCGGGAATAACAACCGGTGCGCCGTCTTCGGACAGCACCCTGCGTCCGCCTTGCGTAACAATCTCGCCTTCATTGTTCAGGGAAAAATTTCCGGCGCGGGAATAGGCATCCCCCTCCGCCGTTTCAACAATGAAATACCCCGCCCCTTCCAGAGCCAGATCAAGAGGATTGCTTGTCTGCTGCAACGGCCCCTGTTCAATGCGGCGGAAGGTTGCCGTATCCGATACCATGGACAGTGTTTCTCCGCGCTGCGGTGTGTCCACAAGATATTCATTGAACAAAACACCCTGCGACTTGAACCCCGCCGTCGTCATGTTGGCGATATTATTCGCCGTCACCTGCATCTGGCGGTTCAATGCCGTCTGGCGCGACAGGGCAACATATGCCGTGTTCTCCATAGGGGCCTCACCTTTTAAATTTTCAACTCATCTTCTTTTTATTTTTTAACGACGCTTTTTTTGTTTTTGCGCCTTGCCGAAGATAATAAGCATGATCCGTGCCAAATATCATTTGGCGCTGAAAATAAAAGTTTTTTTGGCGCGTTTTTTTTCGCACCTTCAGGATTGCAGATTTTATATTTTTCCTATAATCAAATAGGTCATGAAAACGGATATGCAGAAACATAAATCTTCTACAGATGAAAAAAAGCTGCGCCGGTTGCTGGCGCTGGTGATTTTTCTGGGGATTGCGATCATTGTCGCTTTCGGCTTTGTGATTTACGGCGTTATGCTGCAATTTCAGGAACTGGAATAACCTGCGCCTTGGAACGGTTATTTTTTACCGGCAGTTTTTTCCTGCCGCATTTCTTCCAGTAATTCCTTTTTCAGCTCCTCGCGCAGCTCCTTTTTCAACTGCGCCGTCACATCCGGCGAAAAAGATTTCAGATGCAAATCGCGCTGCGGGAATGGAATTTCGATCCCGTTCTCCTGAAACTTGTCCCAGACGCGCAGGAACACATCGCTTTTGATATTGCCGATGCCGTTGACGGGATCATTGATCCAGCCGCGGATTTCGATATTGACGGAACTGTCGCCGAAACCCGTAATACGGACAACGGGCTTGGGAAACTGCTTGACGCGCGGCTCTTCAATTGCCGCCTCCAGACACAGCTCCAGCGCCTTGCGCAGATCCGTGCCATACGCCACGCCGACATTGATCGGGATACGCACATCGTTGTTGCTGAACGACCAGTTTTCCACTTTTTCAGTAATCAGTTGTTCGTTTGGAATCAGATGTTCGCGCCCGTCGCGCTGGATGATCGAAACATAACGTGCCCCCAGCGTATTCACCCAGCCGAAACTGTTATCAATGGCAATGACATCGCCCGGCTTGATGGAACGGTCAAGCAGCAGAATGATACCGCTGACAAAGTTGGACACAACTTTCTGCAAGCCGAAACCAAGACCAAGACCGACGGCACCACCGAGAATGGCAAAAGAGGTCAAATCAACACCGATCGCATTCAGGCCAAGCAGACAGGCGATAAAAATTAAAGAAATACGCAGCAGCTTTGTGAACAGGACGCGTAGCGACGGCGTCATTTCTTCAATTTTTTTCAGCTTCTTTTCACTGGCACGTGACACAATTCCCGCCAGCCAAAGGAACAGCACAAAATAGAAAATCCCCTTCAACATGCCCAGCAGGGAAATGCGGTCTTCGCCAAGCCCCAGATGAATACTGCCCAGCAGAGATGTCATCGGTGCCCACCAGTCAACAATATGCAAGGCGGCAACACCCCAGATCACCCCCGCCACCCATTTCGCCGTCACCCGCGAATGGATCAAAGTGGACAGGAATCGGATCACCGTCCCCGCCACAGCAAGTTGCATGCCGACCATCAAAAGATCATTCGGCCAGTTCATCCATGCCGCGGCCTGCGTGCAGATAAACAGAAAAAACGCGAGTGCCGCGGGGAAAAAAGCACGGGTCACGCGCCTGACCCAAATCTGTCCGGTTTCGGATAAAAGCGGTTTTTCAGATTCTTCAAGGCGTCCCAGAATTCTGCGCCGCCCCATCGCACCGAAACTCAGCGCAAAAAATATCAAAGCCAAAATAACGGAAAACTGCAAAATCGTCGGCAGTTCAAACATCGTGGTCAGATGCGCAAGAAACCCTTCCGCGCTTTCCTGAAAATCAATATTGGTTTTGATCTGGATGATGGAAGTGTCCCGCTCGCCCGATGCCTCGCGCATGGATTGCAGCATGTCTTCCCCCCGCGGATCCGCATCTTTGGGATCGTCGGTTTTGCGCCGTGCCGGCGTTCGCATCATATTGGAAAGAGGATCACTCATCTATTGAAAAATCAATATGTTTCCTTTGTTTCTACAGGCTTCATCATAATATATCGCACGGATCAAATCCATCTGTTTTTCAGATTCTTGACAACCCCGCTCTGTTATGTCAATATTGCGACCTTGATAACATGAACCCTCGGCCTCCGGAAAAACAGATGCCTGACAGCCTTACAGCACGGCTTTTTCATACCATACACACTCGGGATATTGACGCTTTTGATGCCGTACTTAATGCCGGTGCCGATATCAACGGACGCGACATCAACCATAATACCCCTGTGATGGAGGCTGTCTATAACGGCAACATCACGGCTTTAAAAAAACTGATTGCCGCCGGTGCCGATATACATGCTGAAAATGAATTTCAAAATAGCGCGCTGGGCGTTGCCGCTTTTCGTAACAACTGCTATGGCGCAGAATTGCTGATTGAAAGCGGCGCAGATATCGAGCATGAAAACAGCTATGGGGAAACCCCGTTGGCTTATGCTGCCCGATACGGCTATACAAAGATGGCGCAACTGCTTTTGCAAAAAGGCGCGGATCCCGAACGGATCACAAAAACCGGCAAAAGCGCCCTTAAAATAGCGCGGGAAAACAGTTTTTACGGGATCGCCGACTTGATCGACAAGGCCATTCTTGAAAAACGCGAAAAAGAAGATGCATCGGCACGAGAGGCTTTTGAAGAGGCCACAGCCCGACAACGCAAAACGCAACAACTGCAAAACCATAAATATTTACGCGATTACCGGCGGGGCTTAAAACGCTGATGAAAAACTATCAGGCGGTTTTTGCGTCCGGCTGCTTTCCTTCCTGCAACCATCCGGCCAATATATCCGCGATTTTTGCCGCATCCTCACGCTGATCAAGCATATGTGACGCGCCTTCCATCCGTATAAGAAAACCTGTGCCGAATCTCTCATAAATCGTTTCGGCTTTTTTAAAAGACACCATATCGTCATCCGGCGCGTGAAAAACAAAAACCGCTCCGCCAAAATTTCGCGTATCCTGCTCAACATCATGATTGTCGAGATCATCAAAAAAGGATTTTTTCAGCACATATTCCCGACCAGCAACGTTCAGCTCTATTGCGCCCGCGCGTTCGATCATCTGCTCGTGATCTTTAAAGTGACGCAACACATGCGCCGGATCGCAGGGCGAACCGATTACGGCCACGGCTTCAATATCGTCCAGATCAGAGCTTGCGGCCAGCGCCGCCGCGCCGCCCATGCTGTGCCCGACCAGCAGGGACGGTGCCGCGTAATTGTTACGCAGGAATTTTGCGGCGGACAGAATATCGCCAAGCGATGTCGAAAATGTAGAGTCGGCAAAACTGCCTTTGCTTTCGCCCAGCCCCGTGAAGTCAAAGCGCAGCATGGCAACCCCGTGCGCTGCCAGCGCCTTGCTGACTTTCGACGGCGCAAAAAAATCCTTCCCGCAGGTAAAGCAATGCGCAAAGATTCCGAAATGCGTCGGCTTGCCTTCCACCGGAAGTTCCAGCCGTCCGGACAGACGGTCGCCGCCCATATTTGGAAAACTGACCGGAACGGTTTTGTACTGTCGCATAAAAGAACACCCTATTGATTATTATTGCTGGAAACCTATGGTATAATGGAAAACGGCAGAACATAAAAGATATATAAACTTGTGAATATATAAGATTATTTAGAAATTGAACGCAGGTCCTACGAATCACCTTTTTGCCGGCTCTGGTGCTAAAAAAAACGGCGCCCCACCAATAAAAACGTGCCGTTTCCGCACAACGAAAAGCCGGAAGAGGATCATATATCTTTTGATAAGCCCACATCATCACCGCCCGCGCCAAATAGGCGGGAAGGCTTGCGCGCATCCCCCGTCAACGACGGCCGTAAGAAGGCGGCTGATCGCGGCTGAATCCCTGTATATTTCGCTGAAGCTGCTGTCGCTGTTGCCCGTCCATATTACGTAGGGCTTCTTGAGCCTGCCGTTGCAATTCCAACTGCTGGCGAGAATCCAGACCCTGCCAGCGGTTCTGTATCTCGCGGCGCACAGCCTGCCTTTCCTGCGGTGATTTGTTATGCCAATTCTGCCGCAGATCCTCGACATCGCGGCGGCGGTTCTGTATAAACGCCCGTCGCTCTTCTTCCGGCAACGCTTCCCAGTTACGGCGCACATCTTCCTGTACACGCTCACGCTGTTCCGGCTCGACAGACTGCCAATGCTCATAAAACTTCTGCATACTGTCAATCCCCTGACTTGTCATCTGTCGGCGCTCTTCTTCTGACATATTCTGCCAACGCCCTCGCAACTCAAGCTGCAGCATCTGTTTCTGCGCAGGATCCATGCTGTCCCAGTCACCACGATATTTGTCAATATTATTCATACCATAGCGCATCAATTGCTGACGCTCATCATCCGACATGGTATGCCAGCGCTGTTCGACAGCCGCACGGTTATTCTGTATAAAAGCTTGACGTTCCGCAGGTGTCATAGATTCAGCTCGCCGAACAATCTCGTCAACCGTCATATTCCGTATATCGTCCTGTCCGCCTCCGCCCTGAAGCTGGCCACGGTATTCGCGCCGCATATTTTCACGCGCACGATGGCGTTCTTCCGCACTGACTGGCGGCGCCTCCTCGACCTCCGGCATCTGTGTCCTATTATTGCCCCTATTCTGCATTGCCGGACTATTGCGAATGGCGCGGCGCTCTGCCGTGCTAAGACTGTTCCACAATTCTTGCGGCATCCCTTCTGGTACTGCCCCGAGGGCTCCGGCGGATGGCGCATAAAACGCGCTGCTCAACATAAAAAATCCGGTGGCAACCGACAGCAGAACCATTTTCGTCTTTAGCATCTCAAAAAACCTTTCTTTCGGGTTTTCACTCAGTCAAAACTCAAAAATATCCTTATTTTTCCATTATACCACAAGAGCGGTAATGATGCCGTATTTTTAGAAAAAATATAAAAAAACGCAGGGTTTTTATGAATGGAAACGTGTCATAGGTATGAAAAAGCAGTATGCTTTCCGGTATGGACAAACACAACAGAACGCGAAAACACCGGTAGGGGCAGAAAAGGTTGTGAATCACAAGACTGGAAACATAGCTGCGGGGCAGGAAGATGATGATGCGCTAATGCGGCGTATCGCGGAAGGAGAGGAGAAGGCCTATGCACTGCTGGTACAAAAACATCTCGGCCGCACCGTTCGCATGGCTATGCGGATTCTCAGCAATCAGGCCGATGCCGAAGATGCGGCGCAGGATGCGTTTATCCGCGTCTGGAAACATGCGCCAAACTGGGAGCCGGAATCGCGCGGCGGCGCAAAATTTACAACATGGTTTTACCGTGTCGTCACAAATCTGTGCATTGATTATACACGGAAAAAACGGGGTCTCGCGCTGGACGACCTGCCGGAAGCGGCCGCAGAAACAGAAAGCAGTCTGGAATATCTGGAACGGAACGAGATGGACAATATGGTCAAAACACTGATCAACACACTGCCCGAAAGACAAAGAACGGCGTTGACGCTTTGTTTTTACGAGGAATTCAGCAATCAGGAGGCAGCGGAGATTATGGGGATCGGCATCAAGGCTCTGGAATCCCTTCTGGTACGCGCCCGGAAACATCTGCGGGAACATCTTGATGCAGATGAAATCAGACAGTCTATAAAACAAAAATAGAAAACCGGATGAACAAAACCATGAAGAAAAACGATAAAAACCGTACGGAGAAGATCAGGCAGGCGATTGAAACCTATGGCAGCAATCTGCGGCTGTGGCCGGAAGATACGGCAAAAGAGGCGGAAAAACATATTACCGAAACGCCGGAATTGCAAAAACTTCTGCATACGGCGCAACAGGAGGATGCGTATTTACGCACCTATCGCATTGAAACACCGTCGATGGACACGCTGGAAAAACGCATTTTGGCCGAAGCCCGTGCCACAGCACAGCAAACCGGACATGCTCAACCTGTCGCGCCAAAAACCCGCTCCGAATTCTGGAAGAAATTTTTGCCGCTTCCCGCATTGCGGCCGGCGCATGTCTTCGCCCCCGCCGGCGGGCTTCTGACGGCGGCGCTTTTTGGATTCTGGCTCGGCTTTTCCGGCATAGCTGCGCCGGACGGCAACGGAGGATTACTTCTGGATGCCGTTTATTATCAGGTTATGGCCGAGCAATCATGGAATGATACTATTCTCATCTATGCAACAGAGGGAGAAACCCTGTAATGCACACGCAAAAAATTATTATTCTGCTATCCGCGCTGCTTTTCCTGTCACTGGCGGGAAATCTTTTCGCACTCGGCTACTGGCTTGGCAGCGGTGTCGGGCAGAACCCTGCCGCTATCTCCGCCGCAGAGGAAGCCGCCGCACCGGAAGACACGCAGGGCATACGCCGCATTGACCGCGATTTCAGCCACCGCCTGCCGGAGGAAGACCGCGAAATCATCCGCGCCCGTATGCGGGAAAACCGCACCCTGATGCGTGAACACAAACAAAATTTGGAGGATGCTAAGCAGGCGGTGCATGAGGCTATGAATGCCGAGCCGTTTGATCAGGACAGGCTTGACGCAGCGCTGGCGCAGGAACAGGCTGCACGCGAAACGCTGCAATCCGTCATGACCGAAACGCGGCGTAACATGGCAACAGAATTATCGCCGGAAGGACGGCGCGCCTTCAGCGAAATGGAGGAGCGTATTTCGCGTTTCCGCAACATGCGTGAAGAAGGGGACGGTTTTGACAGAGAGAAACGCCGGCGAGGCTTCCGGCATTTGCATGAACGGCGCAGCGAGGACGGCGAATAGGGTCACGTACCGTTATTCTGAATTTCCGAAACTGCCCAGCGCAGAATAACCGCGCGTACTTCAGGTTGCGGCAGATTTTTCCCCGTTGTCCAGCGCTCGACCGCCCCGCTACTGAGGCCGAATTCACGGCGAAACTGCTCTTCCGTCACAAAACCCGAACTGACAGTAACATAGATAGCTTCGGCAAATGCGCCGTCCCCGATTTCGGCACGGCCGCTCAAATCCTGCAACAGTGTTTCCAGCTGTTTTCGTCTTTCCGTCTGCAAATCTGTGACTTTTCCCATTTTAACTATATATTTTTTAAAGTAAATTCATCGCTTTAAAACTGGTATGGCCGGATGAGGAAACAATCAGATGGTCATGCACAACGACATCGACCGTTGCCAGCGCCTTGACGATCTCGCGTGTCATTTCAATATCGGCGTTGCTCGGTGTCGGATCACCGCTGGGGTGGTTGTGCACCAGAATAATTGCCGTTGCCGAAAGCTCCAGCGCCCTTTTCACCACCTCGCGCGGATAGACCGGCGTATGATCAATTGTGCCCGTCTGCTGGACTTCATCACGGATCAGGCGGTTCTTGCGGTTCAAAAACAGAATGCGGAACTGCTCTTTTTTTTCATGCGCCATCGCAACATGACAGTAATCCAGCAAGCTTTGCCACGAGCTGAGAATCGGCGCATCTTCGATTTCCTCTTTCAACAGTCTTTTGCCTGAAACAAACACCGCTTTCAGCAACGCCGCAGTATTGCGGCTGACCCCCTTGACGGCGGCCAGATTATCGGGCTCAGCCGCCAGCACGGCAGCAAAACTGCCGAAATGCGCGATCAGTCTTTTGGCCAGCGGTTTGACATCGCGGCGCGGAATTGCCGCAAAAAGCAGAATTTCAAGGATTTCGTAATCGGGCATCCCTTCGCCGTCCGTCTCCAGAAAGCGCTGGCGCAACCGGTCACGATGCCCGAAAACCGTAGCTTCAAGATGCTCCTTGCTTTTCGAAGGTTTCTTTTTTTGAACGTCCTGCGGCATATCGCCCCTTTTCATTGCTTCCCGCTTAGAGGTTGCCCGCTTAGAGGTTGTAAGGGGGGCAGGCCCAGCCTTTCGGCGACAGAGTAAAGATTTCAAACCCGTCTTCGGTCACTCCAAGCGAATGCTCGAA
This sequence comes from Alphaproteobacteria bacterium, assembly GCA_007116755.1. GTDB lineage: Bacteria > Pseudomonadota > Alphaproteobacteria > Micavibrionales > CSBR16-224 > CSBR16-224. Next base: position 3,561 of record SKHU01000131.1, on the reverse strand, counting down.
CTGCGCCGAAAGGGATTTGTCGCGCGTCACCGCCGTCCATTCGTCATCAAGGATTTTGACCTCGTATTTTCCGGCATTGATCATCGGCTCGATCGTAAAGAACATACCCGGCTCCAGCACCAGCCCTTCGCCCGGCTCTCCGTAATGCAGGACGGAAGGCGGCATATGGAAGATACGGCCTATGCCATGACCGCAAAAATCACGCACGACAGAAAATCTGTTGCCTTCCGCATGGCTTTGAATGGCATGGGCGATATCGCCCAGCGTCGCCCCCGGCTTTACGGCTTCAATGCCGCGCATCATCGCCTCATAGGTGACTTCGACAAGACGCTGCGCCTTGACGGGAATCTTCTCGCCGCAATAAAACATGCGGCTGGTATCGCCGTGCCATCCGTCCACAATGGCGGTGATGTCGATATTGAGAATATCGCCTTCCTGCAGGGCTTTCGCCCCCGGAATACCGTGACAGACGACATGGTTGACCGAGATACAGGTTGATTTCGGAAACCCCTTGTAATTGAGGGGAGCCGGAATTGCGCCTCTGGAGGTGATAAATTCGTGGCACATTGCGTCCAGCTCTTCCGTCATAATGCCCGGACGAACATGCGGCGTAATGAAGTCCAGCGTCTCTGCCGCCATACGTCCGGCCTTGCGCATGCCTGCAAAACCCGCCTCATCATGCAAGATAACTCTGGAATTACCGGAATGACGGCTGTCGCCGTAACCGTCATAACTGTCTTCAGAACGTGTTCCGGATTGCGTATTCATGAACCCGTGCCTTTCTTTCGCTGGACTTATGTCTGTTTTTTTCAGTATAAATAAAATACCCCCTAAAGCATAGGACATACCATAAAAAAGAAACAGGATAAAGAACAGATGAGTGACGGGGATTTTACGGCAGCCATCGTGATTATCGGAAATGAAATTCTCTCCGGTCGCACGGCGGATCAGAATACGCCGTGGCTGGCGGAAAAACTGAATGAATACGGCATTAAGCTTATGGAGGTGCGGATCGTTCCCGATCTGCCCGATATGATTGCCGAAGCCGTCAATGACATGCGCACCCGTTACAATTACGTCCTGACAACAGGCGGTATCGGCCCCACACATGACGATATCACTGCCGCTGCCATCGCACATGCCTTCAGCGTCCCTTTGCACGAAGACCCGTCCGCCCGCCAAATGCTGGAAGATTATTACGGCACAGAAGAACTTAACACTGCGCGGCTGAAAATGGCAGTCGTGCCGGAAGGCGCGGTTCTGATTGACAATCCCGTCAGCGGCGCGCCCGGCTTTAAAATTGAAAATGTTTACGTGCTGGCCGGTGTTCCGCGTATCATGCAGAGTATGGTCGAGTCGTTTGTGGACGGTCTGGCCGGCGGCGATCCGGTTTTATCGAATACGATCACCTGCGACCTTCTGGAAAGCCAGATTGCCGATGATCTGGGAAAACTGCAAGAAAAATATACGGATGTCGATCTTGGCAGCTATCCGCAATATCGCGGCGGCATTCTCGGCCTCAGCATTGTATTGCGCACAACCGAGGCATCACAACTGCAAAACGCAACGCAGGAAGTCATTGCGCTGATCGAGAATCTCGGCGGCCAGGCAGGTGCCGTTACCGTACGCAGCGACAGGGAAAAGCGCAGCAGCGCATAAATCCGCAAATCCATAAAACCAACAAGCAAATACGGCGAATTTTTATCATGACAAAAGAAATCAATCTGCATCTGGTTTCCGATTCCACCGGCGGTACGCTGAACGGCGTTGTCAAAGCCTGCATGGCACAGTTTTCCGATGTCATGCCCATCGAACATCTCTGGAATCTGGTGCGCGAGGAACGGCAAATCGACAATCTGATGAAAACCGTTGCCGAGCAGCCCGGCCCCGTATTGTTTACGCTGGTCGATGACGCACTCGCGCATTATCTGCAGGAAAAATGCAAAGAAGCCGGCGTTCCGTCCGTCGCGGTACTGCAGCCGATCATGCAGAATCTCAGCGATTATCTCGGTATCAAGGGCAAATCCCTGCCCGGTCTGCAGCATATGCTGGACGAGGAATATTTTGCCCGTATCGATGCGATGGATTACGCGCTGCACCATGACGACGGCCAGCGTACGGGGCGCAGTCTGGCCGAGGCCGATGTGATTCTGCTTGGCGTCTCGCGCACATCAAAAACCCCGACCTGTCTTTATCTGGCCAATCGCGGCGTCAAAGCCGCCAATATTCCGCTGGTCCCCGATATTCCGCTTCCGCAGGAGATTTTCACCTTAAAGAAACCACTCTTTGTCGGTTTGACGGAAAGCCCCGCGCGGCTCGTCGAACTGCGCACCAACCGTCTGGAACATCTCGGCGAAACCCAGAAAACCGATTATCTCCAGCCGGAAAAAGTCAAGGAAGAGGTCGCCAAAGCCCGCCAGCTTTATACCCGCATGGGCTGGCCGGTGATTGACGTGACCCGCCGCAGTGTTGAGGAAACCGCCGCCGAAATTCTGACCCTGCTTAGCCGCAAACGCGAAATCGAACAGCAGCAAAAGCAGGATAAAAAGCGGCAGGACGACACGCAACAGCCGCAAAGCCTTCAGAAATAGCCTCATCGACCTTTTCCTTTTCCGCCCCGATCCACTTTGCCGGAGAGGTATGCAAAAACGCAATTTGTTTTTGCATAAAACTCACTTCTCACCCACTATGTAATATGTTAAATATTGTGCACGGCAACTTTTTATAAAACAGAAGGAGAAACGGGAAATGCTTAAGAAGGACGCACACATACGTGAAGAATTTAACAAAGAACACATCGAAGGTAGTATTGATTTTTTTAATCGTTTTTTTGAAGTTTCTGACGCAGAAAAGCGGCTAGCATTCCTGCATAATGACTTACGCAGCTTACCATCCGCCAAAGTGTCCGAATGGCTGCTCTACCATTCTTATGATGCTCTCTACCATTCCTATGATGATAATGATCGTCATAAACAAGACGATTTGGCAATTAATCTGACAACACTGGGGCTGATTAATCTTAAGAATTTTCTTGGTAACCTTGATACCTCCCTTAAAGGTTCAGCCGTCACGGTTTATATGGCTGCTGAATTTCTGTATGTACTGACAGAAAGCGGGAATACATCTCCTGTTCTGCCGAAAATCGCCGAGGCCGTCGGCAGCCTTTCCGAACAGGGCTACCAAAACCCTGAAAAACTGCGCGATACGTTGTGCCATACATTAAAAGAGCATCTTGAATTATTGGAGGATATACGCGCCGGAAAGAAATTCCCGCCCAATCCGTTTGCAAAACACGGACAGGAGCAAAGGCAAATGCGGCATTACAACAAAGTAAAAGCGTCTCAAAAATAAGGGTGCGGGCGGCCAGATTTCTACTCAGAAGGCGCGGGTATAAACCAGAACTCGATCTGTTCGGTATGCACAACGCAGCGGGCGGAGTGTTCGGCTTCGGCCGGAACGTGATACCAGTCGCCGGGGCGGTAGGTTTTTTCCTCCCCCTCTACCGTCAGGATCATTTCGCCTTTGGTGACGACACCCCAGTTCTCCGTGTCATGTGTATGA
>SKHU01000030.1 GCA_007116755.1 Alphaproteobacteria bacterium | reverse complement strand
TCTTTCGTAATATTCTTTTTCAAAATCGGGGCGGTAGTGGTCGTTGGAGCGCTGCCGCAATTCCCGGATGATTTCCTGAATGCGGGTACGGTCTTTTTCGTCGGGGATATTGATATCAGTCGTATCGACATCACGGCCGTCTTCGCGTCCCAGCGGGTCACGGCGTCCGTCGCCGCGCCCTTCAGAGCCTGAGCCGCCGCCCAGACCCAGAGAAATGACATTTTCTAGCATTGCTGCGAGCCGGTCCATCTCGCCATCCATGTTCTGGTAAAGCGCTTCCAGCGCATCCTGCTGGTGTCGAATCGCAGAGGGAAGATCGCCGTCCTCCAAAGCATCTACCGCCATTTTCATGTGCCGGTCGGCATCCTCCATACCGTCCGGAACCATGCCGAGCTTCTCTTCCATTTTATCACTGACCCGGTCGAGATCTTCACGCAGTTTTCCCTGCTCGGCAGCGAGTTTCTGTTCCTCTATGCCTCCGCGTCCCGGGCGTCTTTCTTCTCCCGGTTGGCCGCCGCGCGGCATCCCTTGTCGTTCTGTTGTGTCCCCGCCTTGTGTGCGACGATCACCGGAATCCCCGGGCCGGCTGCCTGTTTGGCGGCGTTGCTGTTCCGCCTGTCCGCTTTGTCCCTGCATCTGGCGGCGCTCCTCACCGTCGGAAGTTTCGCGTCCGCCGGGACGCTCCTGCTGCCGTCCTCCGGGGCGTTGCTCTCCCTGCGCCTGTTGCGGGCCGCTGCTGCCGCGTTCATCGCCGCCGGGTTGTTCTCCGCCCTGACGGTCACCGGCGCGCTGCTGTGTCTCGCCGCCTCTGCCCTGCTGACCGGCCTGCTGTTCGCCGCGGTCATCACCGGCCTGCTGTTGCTGCTGCTGTTCGCCGCGGTCATCACCGGCCTGCTGTTGCTGCTGTTGTTCACCGCGGTCATCACCGGCCTGCTGTTGCTGCTGCTGTTCGCCGCGGTCATCACCGGCCTGCTGTTGCTGCTGTTGTTCACCGCGGTCATCACCGGCCTGTTGTTGCTGCTGCTGTTCGCCGCGGTCATCACCAGTTTGCTGCTGCTGCTGTTGTCTCTGCTCATCCTGCCTGCGATCTTCCGGGGAAGACTGATAATGCGTTTGCCGTGTTTCTTCAATGAGGTCCTGCTGGTTTTCAATAAGTTCCATCAGGTCGTGCAGCATGTCGAACTCACTGTCATCGAACATTTCCGCATTATTGATTCGGTCGGGATCCATTTGATCGATAAAATTCTGCATTTGTTCGATCATGTTCTGCAGGTCTTCCGGTGAGCCGCCTTGCGAGAAGTCCTGCCATTGCTGGAACATGTTGCCCATATCCATGCGCTCCGTCAGCCGTTCCATCATCTCCTGCGACATTTCACGGCGTTCTTCGCCGTCTTGCTGCTGCCGCTCCTGCATTTTTTGCGACAGGGTTTCGCTGAGCGCCTGCATATAGCGCATCATGGTTTCCTGAAACTCCATGGCGAGTTCCTGAAACTCTTCTTCCGTCATCTCGCCGCGATCCAGTTTTTCCTTCATTTTTTGCAGAACGTTTTGCAGGTCACGGGCGGCGATGGCAAGATTGCCGTCTTCAATATGCAACGCCGTTTTCCAAAGCAGGTCTCTGACACCGCGCATACGTTCCAGCCATTCGGCTTCGGTTTTTCTGTTTGTACGTGAAAACGGCGAAGCAACCAGCCTTTCCAGCGTCATATGGGCCACGGCCAGCGAGAGAAAAATGGTGGTGTCGTGTCGATAGGCTTCAGGGTTTGCAGCGATATTGCGCAATTCTGTCCAAATGCGCAGCCGCTCGGCAGGGTTGTCCGACCATGCAAGCGTATCACGGATTTCAACCAGTTTTTGCGCAACGGGATGCTCGAAATTTCGCACCGGCAGAACCGTTTCAACGGGGTTGCTTTCTCCGATTTGTCCCTGCGTATCCTCTGCAACCATATTGATGACAACGGAATAGCCGGCAAAAGGCGATTCTGTCATATCCGTTGTCCGCGTTTCGGAAAGCGTACGGGGGGCAGGGTCGTTTGGAACGGGGATGGAGAAGTTGAAGGATTGCTTTTCCTTATGTGTCAATGGCGCGGTTGCCAGTTTTTGGCGGAGATCTGCGCCCGGCGTGATATACATGTCCAAAGCGGCAATTCCGTAATCGTCTTTGGCCTGATACGACCATTCGATTTCCTGACGATCATTCACCCTGATTTCTTCATTCAATACGATTTCCGGCGGCGCATCGGCGACGGAACTGACCGAATATGCGATGCGTGTGCGGAAGATATATCTGATCTCGACGTTATGCGTGCCTTCTCCTGCAAAAGTCAGATCAAGGCTGTAATGTCCCTTGTCGTTGTAAACAGGCTCCTGTTTCTCACCATTCGCATAAAATTGCGGTGTCATAAAACCGCGCAGATTGGAAACATGAAGGCTGAGTGTGCTGTCTTGAGGCACTGTATAGGTGCCGGAGAGTTTTCCAGGCGGCAGATTGCCATTGAAAAGATGTCGCGTATCCTGCTGGGCGAATTCGGGTGGCGTGAGCCATGCGGCAAAATGCACGGGGTGCGGTGTATAGCTTGGCAGATAAGAAGCGATATCCCGCGGCATTGTCAGGGCATGGGAGAGCCGCGCCGAACGTTCATGCCCGGCCATCAGAAAACCAAGGGCGAAAATAGCTACGGCGATAAAGCCGAGCCGGTAGGGGTCTTTCTGCTTTAGGTTGCGTTCGGGGCGCAGCAAACGAATCTGCTGCAACTGCTGCTTGGCACGCAAAAGATGTATGCGCCAGAGTTTGATCTGGTTCTGGCCGCGTGTTGCCGGGGACAGCTTGTCCGTCAGATTGTTCAGAGGGCGGTGCGGAACATGTGCGCTGACCTCCATTTGCCGCATCACAGTTCTTATATCCGGCCAGCGCAGCTTTTTGATGCTGCCGCGCAGGAAATACAGCATCAGGATAAAAAACGACAGCAAAACAATGCTGTGCAACCACCATGGCATATAATTGAAAACGTTAAAAAAGCTGAGGCCAGCGTAAAACAGGGGCAGCGTCAGTACAGGCCATGTTTCAATCACCAGATTCGTCAGATACAACCTGATTTGACTGAAACGCAAAAGGCGGCGTGTTGATTTCGGCAGATGTCGAATAGAAAAGTCACTCATATTTCCATTATATCACGGTCACAGGTTGTTTAGGGAAGATTTTTATCGGGATCGGGGTAACTTCGTGGAAATTCTCTTGTTTTCCCGTCTTCAGGGGGCTGTACTTTTGCGGGTTTTATACCGCATCCGGCAAGGAAAAGAGAGGCCGACAGCAAAAGACAGGTAAAAAACAGAGTTATTGCACGCAAGGCGGCTTTCCTTTAAGAATTTATATAGTAGCGTAAAAGAACAGGCGTTAAATCCTGCTCCTTGACTTTAGCGCAGTTTTATCCGGGAATAAACAGATGACGCAACAAAAACTGATTGTAATTATTGCTGCCGCCGCCATTACTTCTCTGGTTTTGGGAATTGTGATCGGGCAGCGTTTTTTTGCACCGGCCGCTCAGGATAGGGCGCAACAGCAGCGGCAAATGCGTGTGACGCAGGACAGGGAGACACGGCGGCAGGTTGAGGAGGCGCATGCCCGGCATCGTATCGAACTGGAACAGGCGCGTGAACGCCGCGAGAGATGGGAGCGGGAACGGAAAGCAGGACTTGCACCTGAAGAGCGCGAGCTTGTGTTCGGCGATGTTGACAACAGAGTTGACCGTCCTTTGTCCTATTTCCGGGGAAAGCTGCTGGTCGCCAATTTCTGGTCAACAATGTGTGTGGCCTGTATCAGCGAAATGCCGCTTTTCTCGACATTGCCGGAGTATTTTGCAGGGTATCCGGTCGTTTTTATTTCCGTGTCCATGGATAATGCGGGGCAGGCACGCGTACGTCGCTTTTTGCGCCAGCACGATTTGATTTACAGAGTAAATCCGATTTATATGGATACACACCGCGTTTTGCGCAACCATATCCGCCCGCACGAACTGCCTGTGACGATGGTTTTTGGGCCTGACGGCACGTTGTTGCAGCGTATTGACGTGCCGGTGAACTGGACAAGTGAAAACTCCCGCCGGGTTATCATGCAGCATATGCGCCGTACCGGGCTTATTCAATAGATCCGTGGCTTTAGCGCCGCCAGAAATGCGGTGACAGCATAACCAGCAATGTGAACAGTTCCAGCCGTCCCAGCAGCATTGCCGCGGACATGATCCATTTTGCCGGATCGGTCAATGTCGCAAAATTTCCGGCCGGGCCGTAAGTTTCCCCCAAAGCGGGGCCGACATTGGCAAGCGCCGTCACGGCGCAGGACATGGCATCCAGAAAATCAAGCCCCGTCATATGCAGCAAAAGCGCGGTAATGCTGAAACTTAAGGCAAACAGGAAAAAGAAGGCCATCACCGACATCTGAATGTCGTGGGTGACGGCTTGCCGGTTGTAATAGGGGCGGATACTGGCATTGGGTTTGAGAAGCTTGATAATCTGCACGCGCGAAACGGCATAGAGAATCTGGAATCGAAAAATTTTGATGCCGCATGTTGTCGATCCCGCACAGCCGCCAACGCACATCAGAAAAAAGAAAAGCCCGACGGCAAATCCTCCCCATGTGTTGTAATCCGTTGTCGAATAGCCGGTACCGGTAATGACGGAAACGGCATTAAAGGTTGAATATTGCATTGCTTGCGCAAAACCCAATTCAGATGAGAAGCCGAGATAAACCACAAGAACCAGAATAGACATTGCGCAGACCGATAGAAACCAGTGGACTTGAGAATCTTTCAAAAGGGAACTTAAATTTCCACGCACGGCACGCAGATACAGAATAAACGGCAAGGATCCCGTAATAATAAAAAGCGTTGCCAGATAGTCTATGGT
>SKHU01000208.1 GCA_007116755.1 Alphaproteobacteria bacterium | reverse complement strand
CGGCCCGTCATCCGCCGCGCTTTTATCAATAATGGCCGAGATATCGTCCGTTACCTTGTCGATATCCTGCATGCCGTCCACATGGGCAACCCGCTCCTGCGCTTCGTAATAGGCCAGAACCGGTGCCGTCTGCTCGTGATACACGTCAAGGCGTACCTTGACTTTCTCCGGCGTATCGTCCTTGCGACGCGTAAATTTATCTTCCGCTCCGCAACAGTCACAGATATTTTCGACCGCCGGTTTCTTGAATTTGTCGTGATAACCCTCATCGCAATCCGAGCAGGAAAACCGTCCGGCGATGCGATCGATCAGTTCCTGATCATCGGCCGCGATCTGAATGACATGATCCAGATCCCGCCCCATCTCCTTCAACGCCTTTTCCAGCCCTTCGGCCTGTTCGACCGTGCGCGGAAACCCGTCAAGAAGAAAACCGTTTGCGCAATCATCCTCGGCAATGCGTTCGGCAATCATTTTGATGGTGATCTCGCTTGGCACAAGCTTGCCGGATTCGACAATCTCCTTGATCTGTTTGCCGAGTTCATCGCCCGATGCGATTTTTTCGCGAAACATTTCCCCCGTCGAGAGCTGCGGAATATTGTATTTATCAGCAACACGCCGTGCCTGCGTCCCCTTTCCCGCGCCGGGCGGGCCCATCAAAACAATAATCATGTCCTGCGTTTTCCTCCAAGTTTTGTCTTTTTCAGCAAACCCTCATATTGGTGCGCCAGAAGATGTGACTGAATATGCGCGACGGTATCAATCGTCACCGTCACCACAATCAGGAGCGGCGTACCGCCGAAATAAAAGGGCAAACCGTATTTTGCCAGCAGAAATTCCGGCAGCAGACAGACAAAAACAAGATAGGCCGAGCCGATAACGATAATACGTGTCATCACGAAATTGATATAATTCGCCGTCGGCGGGCCGGGGCGAATCCCCGGAATAAAGCCGCCACTGCGTTTCATATTATCGGCCTGATCGTCGGGATTATGGACGATCGCAGTATGGAAAAAACAGAAAAAGACAATCAATAGGGCATAAAGTATCATAAATGTCGCCGAGCCGTGCTGCAAATGCCGGCTGAGCGCATCGAGAATCGGACTCCCGTCGCTGCCGGACAGGCCGACCATCGTCATCGGCGACAGCAACAGTGCCGAGGCGAAAATCGGCGGAATAACACCGGCCGGATTCAATTTCAGCGGCAGGTAATTGCTGGTGCCCTCAAACATTTTTCCGGCACTGACCTGCCGTTTGGGGTACTGCACCACCAGACGGCGCTGGGCACGCTCCATAAACACAACGAACGTCATAACAGCCACAACCATGACAACGATAAACAGCAGCAGGAACGGCGCAATCGCCCCCTGCAGACTCATTTCCAGCGTTCCGGCCACCGCGCGCGGCAGTTCTGCGACAATACCGGCAAAGATAATCAGCGACAGGCCGTTCCCGACCCCGCGCGCCGTAATTTGCTCCCCGATCCACATCAGGAAAACCGTCGCGCCGACCAGCGTAATCACCGTTGTCGCACGGAAGAAAAAGCCCGGATCAATCACAACCGATCCGCCGCCCATCGATTCCAGGCTGGTGGACAGCGCAAAAGCCTGCACTGTTGCAAAAATAATCGTCAGATAGCGGGTGTACTGGGTGATTTTCTGCTGCCCGCCGGGCCCTTCCCGCCGGATTTTATCCAGAAACGGCACCATATGCGACATGATCTGCATGATAATTGCCGCCGTAATATAGGGCATAATGCTCATCGTAAAAATCGACATGCGCTGCAGGGCACCGCCCGCGAACATATTGAACATATCGAAAATACTTCCGGCCTGTTGGCTGAAAAAATCCTGCCAGGCCTGCGGATCGATTCCCGGCAGCGGAATATAGGTTCCCGCGCGGTAAATCAGCAGCGCCAAAAGAGTAAATTTCAAACGCGCCTTCAAATCACCGGCTCTTGCCAATGCGCCAAAATTGAAATTTGCAGCGAATTGTTCCGTAGCTGACGACATATGTTTCCTCTTTCGCTCCTGTTCCTTCAAGAAAAAACGGCCGGGCGGAAAGACTCCCGCGATTGCGGCCGTTCACAGCATAAATCCGTCAATCAAAAACGGCAAGCAAAACAGATTAGATTGCTGTCTTTCTTTCGATTTTTTTCGGCTCGGGCAGAAACTCCACCTTGCCGCCTGCTTTTTCAACGGCTGCGATTGCAGATTTGCTGGCACCGTTAATTTTGAAAACGGCTTTGGTTTTGATCTCGCCCTGTCCCAGCAGACGCACGCCGTGCGCCGTGCGCTTGATCAGACCGGCCTTGACCAGTGCCAAAGCGTCAATGGTTTTACCGGCATCCAGCACTTTGCTGTCGATCGCATGCTGAATCGTATGCAGATTGACCGTCGCCAGATTTTTACGACCGGGATTGTGAAATCCACGCTTGGGAAGACGCTGGTAAAGCGGCATCTGCCCGCCCTCGAAACCTTTGATGGCAACACCGGTGCGCGATTTCTGACCTTTATGGCCGCGACCGCAGGTTTTTCCCTTGCCGGAACCGATACCGCGGCCAACGCGCATGCGCGCTTTTTTGCTGCCGGGCGTTCCCTGTAATTCATTGAGTTTCATGGCCTTCATCCTCTTTTTTCAAAAATCTTTTTTATCTATTACGCTGCGTCTTCTTCCACGCGCACAAGGTGGCTGACCTTATTGATCATACCGCGCACAGCCGGCGTATCTTCCAGAACGCGGGTGCGGTTTGCCTTGTTCAGCCCGAGACCAGTCAGGGTCGCGTGCTGTTTTTTGTTGCGGCCGATCGGGCTGCCGATCCGCGTCACCGTCACAGTCTTGCCGGACGGCTTTTTCGAAGCGGCTTTTTTCGTCTCAGCCGCTTTTTTCGGCGCAGCTGCTTTGGGAGCGGGCGCAGCCGAAGCCTCCGCCTTTTTCTCAACCGCTTTTTTTTCAGCCGGCTTTTTTGCTGCCGCAGTTTTTTTCTTTGCTGCAGGCTTTTTTGCCGTTTTCTTTTCTTCAGCCATTTTACCGACTCCCTGTCAAATCACATGTAAATCTTCGTTTTCAAACTATTAAGCGCTCTCCGCCTCCGGAGCAGCATCTTCCTTGCCGCGACGACCAAGCACATCGCTGACGCGGCGGCCACGGCGTGCAGCCACCATGCGCGGGCTTTCCATCTGGCGCATACCTTCAAGAGCAGAACGCACCATGTTATAAGGGTTCGACGAACCTTGAGATTTGGCGACAACATCCTGAATCCCCAGAACCTCAAATACGGCACGCAACGGGCCACCGGCGATAATTCCCGTACCGGCCGGCGCGGAACGCATCAGCACCTGCCCTGCACCGGAGCGACCGATGATATCGTGATGCAGCGTACGTCCCTCGCGCAACGGCACACGGAACATATTGCGCTTGGCCTGCTCCGTCGCTTTCTGAATTGCCTCGGGAACCTCGCGCGCCTTTCCTGTTCCGGCACCGACGCGGCCGCGGCCGTCACCGACGACAACCAGAGCTGCAAAACCGAAACGGCGTCCGCCTTTCACAACTTTGGCCACACGGTTAATACCGACAAGGCGTTCCATCAACTCCGTATCATGCTGAGCTTTTTCTGCTGATTTCATTGTCTTTACTTTCTACCCTTTTAAAAAATTCTCTTTATTGACCGTTAAAACGCAAGGCCGCCTTCGCGCGCACCATCGGCCAGCGCCTGAACGCGACCGTGATAGGCATAGGAACCGCGGTCAAACATGACCGTTGTCACGCCGGCTTTTGTTGCACGTTTGGCCACCAGCTTGCCGACTTCGGCAGCGGCGTCCTTGTTGGCGGTTTTCTTCAGCTTGCCGCGCAGTTCCTTATCAACTGTGGACGCTGCGGCCAGCGTGCGCCCTGCCACATCATCAATCACCTGTGCATAAATATGCAGGCCGGTGCGATGTATGGACAGACGCGGATGGCCGCCTCTGCTTTTGCGCAGTTTGGCACGCGTTCTCCATTTGCGTTTCTGTGTCGGGCTTGGCTTTCTGTTCATCTTTCTAAACCTTTTTTATCTCAATATTTTATTACTTTTTCTTACCTTCTTTTCTCAGAATCCGCTGTCCTTCATAGTGGATTCCCTTGCCCTTATACGGTTCCGGCTTGCGGAAGCGGGTAATCTCGGCCGCGACCTGCCCGACCTGTTTTTTATCAATCCCGCTGATTTCGATCTCGGTCTGGTTCGGCATGTTGATTTTGATGCCTTCCGGAACCGGATAAATCACGTCATGGCTGTAGCCGAGCTGCAGCACCAGATTTTTGCCCTGCAGTGATGCACGGTAACCGACACCTTTGATCTCCAGCTTTTTGCTGAAACCGTTGCTGACGCCGTCCACCATATTTTGCAGAAGCGCGCGAGTCGTTCCCCAGATGCTGCGGGCAAAGCGGGACTGGCTGCGCGGTTTCAGCGTCAACTGGCTGTCAGCCAGCGTCACTTCGACCTCGTCGACAACGCGCATATTCAATTCGCCCAGCTTACCCTTGACCGTTATATCCTGACCGTTGATTTTCACATCAACGTCCTCGGGAACAGAAACGGGATTTTTGGCTACTCGTGACATTTTTTTTTACCTTTTTCTCTGCTTTAACCCAATCTCAAATATCCTTTAGAATATCTGACACAAAACCTCTCCGCCGACATTCTGGTCGCGGGCATCGTGATCGGACATCACGCCGCGCGGTGTCGACAAAATAGAAATACCAAGACCGTTATAGACCTGCGGCAATTCCTTGACTTTCGAATAAATGCGGCGTCCGGGCTTTGAAACGCGGTCGATTTTGCGGATCACCGGCTCACCGTCATAATATTTCAATGAGATTTCCAGATCCGCCAGACCACCCTCACGCTCAACGCGGGTATAGCCCTGGATATATCCTTCTTTTT
>SKHU01000102.1 GCA_007116755.1 Alphaproteobacteria bacterium | reverse complement strand
CATATGCGTAAAGGCCACCAGCTTTGTCTTACCGGTGAGAAGATCGTCAAATTTTTCCGTATCCAGCCCCAGCGACGGGTCTTGATGCAGCGGCAGAATTTTGATTGTTAGCCCCTTTTCCTGCGCCAGCAGAACCCACGGCACGATATTGGCGTGATGTTCCAGCTCTGTCAGAATAATTTCATCGCCTTTTTTCAAATTGTGCCGTGCCCAGCTTGAGGCGACAAGATTGACCGCCTCGGTCGCGTTGCGGGTGAAAACAATATCTTCGGACGAGGCCGCGCCGAGAAATGCGGCGAGTTTTTCCCGCGCCGTCTCATAGGCGGATGTCGTCTGCTGGCTGAAACGGTACAGCCCGCGATGGATATTGGCGTAATAGCCTTCCATCACGCCGGTCATCGCATCGATGACATGGCCGGGTTTTTGTGCCGAGGCCGCGCTGTCCAGATAGGTCAGCGGGTTGCCGTTGATTTCCTGCGTGAAAATCGGAAAATCCGTCCGCGCCTGTGCGGCATCGAATGCGGGCAATTCGGTTTTGTATTGTTTTGCCATCATGCCGCCGCCTCCTGCTCTGCCGTATTTTGCAGGTGCAAAAACGCATCGCGCACGGCGGTATGGCCGATCGCCTCGATCGCCTCGCCGAGAAACGCCTCGATCAGCATGTCTTTCGCCGTGTTTTCGGGAATGCCGCGACTTTTCAAGTAAAACAGCGCCTGATCATCAAGCTTGCCCGATGTTGCGCCATGGGCGCATTTTACATCGTCTGCATAGATTTCAAGTTCGGGCTTGGCGTCGATTTCGGCTTCGCCGGAGAGCAATAGCGCATGATTAAGTTGATGTCCGTCTGTCCCTTGTGCATGACGATGTACGTGTATCTTCCCTTGGAAAACTGCACGAGCCTGGTCATTCAGTACTCCTTTATATATTTGCTTCGATGTTGACCGGGGTTCGAAATGCCCCGTTTTGAGTGTGGTATCTGTGTGCTGCCGTTCTCCCAAACGGTACGCACCATTCAATATACACCGGATTTCCTCCCCGAGTAAATCGGCAAATATTTCGTGACGCGATAATTTTGCGCCTGTTGTCAGCGTAAAGCCGTCATATTCCGCGCCGTCAAAACAGGACAGCCGTGTTGTCGTGATGTGAAAGCCGCTTTGTTTATCCTCGTCCTGCCAGCGGTAATGGCCGAGTTTCGCGCCTTTATGCACGGTGATGGTCGCGGCCTGATTGGTAAAATATTTTCCGCGCCCCGTGTGATGTTCGATCACGGTCAGCGCCGCGCCTTCTTCCACCGCAATCAGGATGCGCGGCATGGAAAGCTGCGTTTCCTCCGCATCCGTATTCTCGTGCAGAAAGGACAGCAGCACGGGTGCCTCGATCCGTGTCCCCGCCGCAACACGGATGACGATACCGTCGCACAGACAGGCGGCGTTCAGCGCCTCCAAAGGCGTATCGGCAAAATTTCCGGGCACGGCCAGATAATGCGCCACCCAGTCTTCGTGCCAGACATCTTTCAACGTATGGATTTCAAGGCCGCGCGGCAATTCCGTTGCGTTTTTCACAAGACGGCCGCCAAGAATGCGCAGGGAAATCATCTCCGGCAATGCGAAGGGCGCATGATAATAGGGAACGGCGCTGAGCCCCGTATCACGGGCAAAATCCATATTATCCAGCGCGCGCAGGGCGGTATATTTCCAATCCTCCCATGCCGGTGTCGGCAGGCCGGTGACTGCAAAGCTTTCCGTTGCGGTCTCCCGCAGCGCCGCCACCCAATCCGGCGTATTGCCGCTTTCAATATGGCCGCATCCGCGCAAAAGCGGATGATCCGTGCCGCCCGTTTTCTGTTTTTTTGCTGCCGTCATATTTATTCCGTCCTTATGTGCCGTTATGCCGCTTTTCCGTTTTGCTCCGCAAAAACGCCGTACCCGTCTTTTTCCAGTTCCAGCGCCAGTTCCGGCCCGCCGGATTTGACGATTTTCCCGCCTGCCAGAACATGCACGCGATCCGGCTTGATATAATCCAGCAGGCGCTGGTAATGGGTGATAACAAGAAAGCCGCGATCAGCGCCGCGCAGGGAATTTACGCCCTCGGCAACGATCTTCAGCGCATCGATATCCAGCCCTGAATCGGTTTCATCCAGCACCGCAAATTTCGGGGACAGCATTGTCAGTTGCAAAACCTCGTTGCGCTTTTTCTCGCCGCCGGAAAATCCGACATTCAGCCCGCGTTTAAGCATAAGCGTATCAATACCCAGCGCTGCGGTTTTTTCTTTTTGCAGTTTCAAAAACGCCACCGCATCCAGCTCTTTTTCGCCGCGTGCCTTGCGCACGGCGTTCAGCGCGGTTTTCAGAAAATTCGTCGTCGTTACGCCGGGGATTTCCACAGGATATTGAAACGCCAGAAACAGCCCCGCTGCCGCACGTTCTTCCGGTTCCATCTCCGCAGTGTCTTTGCCGTCAAACAGGATGCGGCCTTTGGTGATCTCATAGCCGTCGCGCCCCGCAATCACGTAGGACAGGGTGGATTTTCCCGAACCATTCGGCCCCATCATCGCGTGTACCTCGCCCGCGGGCACCTCAAGATCAAGCCCTTTCAGAACCTCTTTGCCGCCGACCGTGGCATGTAAATTTTCTATTTTCAGCATTTTTTCCCTCTTTTTTTTATATTGTGTGTTGTTTGTGCTTCCGGTCATCCGACGCTGCCCTCCAGAGAGATGCCGACGAGTTTTTGTGCCTCGACGGCGAATTCCATCGGCAGGTGCTGCATCACATCGCGGCAGAAGCCGTTGACGATCAGCGCCACCGCCTCTTCCTCGCCGATGCCGCGCTGGCGGCAATAGAAAAGCTGGTCGTCGCCGATGCGCGAGGTTGTTGCCTCGTGCTCGATCACCGCAGACGGGTTGCGGTTTTCAATATAGGGCACGGTATGTGCGCCGCATTCTTCGCCGATCAGCAGGCTGTCGCATTGCGTGAAATTGCGTGCGCCTTCGGCTTTCGGCGAAATACGGACAAGCCCGCGATAGGTGCTGTCGGATTTTCCGGCGGAAATGCCCTTGGCGATAATCCGCGATTTTGTGTTTTTCCCCAGATGAATCATCTTCGTGCCGGTATCGGCCTGCTGGTAGTGATTGGTGATCGCCACCGAGTAAAACTCGCCGACGCTCCCGTCACCCTTCAAAATGCAGCTCGGATATTTCCATGTGATCGCCGATCCGGTTTCCACCTGCGTCCACGAGATTTTCGAACGGTCGCCCTTGCAGATGCCGCGTTTGGTGACAAAATTGTAAATACCGCCTTTGCCCTCTTCATCGCCCGGATACCAGTTTTGCACGGTGGAATATTTGATTTCCGCATCTTCCATGGCAATCAGTTCGACAACGGCGGCGTGAAGCTGGTTTTCATCGCGCATCGGCGCAGTACAGCCTTCAAGATAGCTGACGTAAGAGCCTTTTTCCGCGACAATCAGCGTGCGTTCAAACTGCCCTGTTTTCGCCTCGTTGATGCGGAAATAGGTGGAGAGTTCCATCGGACAGCGCACGCCTTCGGGGATATAGACGAATGTGCCGTCGGTAAAAACCGCCGCATTCAGGCAGGCGTGTTTGTTATCGGTCATCGGCACGACGGAGCCGAGATATTTTTTGATCAATTCGGGATAATCATGCACGGCTTCGGAAATCGAGCAGAAAACGACTCCGGCCTCTTTGAGATTTTCGCGGAAGGTTGTGGCAACGGACACACTGTCAAACACCGCATCAACGGCGACACCGGCGAGAATTTCCTGCTCGCGCAGCGGAATGCCGAGTTTTTCGTAGGTTTCCAGCAGTTTCGGATCGACCTCGTCCAGCGATTTGGGCGCATTGCCGCTTTTCGGTGCGGCATAATAATAGGCATCCTGATAATCAAGATCGGGCAGGCGCAGCTTTGCCCAGCGCGGCTCGGGCATTTGCTGCCAGTGTTTATAGGCTTTCAGACGCCAGTCCAGCAGCCATTCAGGCTCATTCTTTTTTGCGGAGATAAAACGGATGATATCCTCGCTTAAGCCCTTCGGGGCAAGCTCCATCTCGATATCGGTGATGAAACCGGCATCGTAGCGTTCGGAAATTTTCTTGACCGCCGCAACGGTTTCCTTATCCGCCATGTGCCGCCCTCCTTTCCGTGATTTCCGTCACGTCTGCCGTACACATATCCGCCAGCATGACGCGATCGAGCACATCGCACAGCGCCGCGTTGACGGCGCTCCAGCGCCCCTGCACGGGGCAGCATGCGGCAATGGCGCATTCGGTTTTCACAGGTGTTTCGATACAGGCCGTCAGCGCAATCGAGCCTTCCATTGCCTCGATAATCATTTTCGCCGACAGGCTGCGCCCCGTCTCGCGCACAAGAAAATAGCCGCCCTGCACGCCGCGGCGCGAGGAAACGATTCCCGCCCGTGCCAGCGTTTTCAGGATTTTTGCCAGAGACGGCTCCGGCAGACCCGTTTCCGCCGCCAGCTGTGCTGCGGTTTTCTGTTGCGGTGCCGCCCGCCACAATGCGGACAGTGCGACAACGGCATAATCGGTCATACGGCTGAGTTTCAGCATCGTTTTTCACCTGCTCTTTAAAAAGGACTAAATCACTCCCGCTTTATATCGCAAATTTACCCGTGCTGCGCAAGGGTTTTCGCATGTTTTTCTTGCTTGACTTTCCGTTTTCCGCGCTTATTATGGCATCTCGTTGATAAATCGATTCGCATAAAGCTAAAGAAGGAAGAAGAACAATGGCCAAAAAAGGTCCGCGCCAGACAATCAGGTTGATCAGCTCCGCCGGAACGGGGCACAACTATTTTACCGAGAAAAACACGCGCGAAACGCCCGACAAGCTGGTCTTGAAAAAATACGACCCTGTCGTGCGCAAACATGTCGAATATAAAGAAGGCAAGAT